>DATAAG010000695.1:0-2407 GCA_036260235.1 Longimicrobium sp. | reverse complement strand
GGGCGCGGGACGTACGTCTACACCGGCCTGGCGTTCTTCCGCCAGTTCCCGGAGGGCGTCCCCGGCGCGTACCGGCTGTTCGCGAACCTGCTGGCGCTCGGCGCGAAGTAGAAGTGCGTTAGTGCGTTAGTGCGTGAGTGCGTGAGTGAAGTGCGTTCGCCGGCTGTAACCTGTAACCTGTCCCCTCGCCGTTCATGTCCATCGAGTCGCAGCAGGACCTGGAGGGCCTCAGGCGCGCCGGGCGCATCGTGCGGATGATCATCCGCGCGATGGAGAAGGCGCTGCGGCCGGGCATCAGCACCGCGGAACTGGCGGACGTGGGCGGGCGGGTGATGCGCCAGCACGGGGCCCGCTCGGCGCCCAGGTTGGTGTACGGCTTTCCCGGCGACGTGCTGATCAGCGTGAACGACGAGGTGGTGCACGGCGTCCCCGGCGCGCGCGTGGTGCAGCCCGGCGACCTGGTGAAGCTGGACGTGACGGTGGAGAAGGACGGCTACATGGCCGACGCCGCCGTGACGGTGGCCGTGCCGCCCGCGCCGGAGCACGCCCGCCGCCTGGCCGACTGCGCCCGCGCCGCCTTCGCCAGGGCGATGGAGGTGGCGCGCGTGGGGAACCGCGTGAACGACATCGGCCGGGCGGTGGAGGCCGAGGTGAACCGCCGCGGCTTTCGCGTCATCCGCGACCTGAACGGCCACGGCATCGGCCGCACGATCCACGAGGAACCCAGCGTTCCCAACTACTACGACCCGCGCAACGACCAGCCGCTCACGCAGGGGCTGGTGATCACCGTGGAGCCGATCATCGGCGAGTCGTCCAGCCGCTTCGTGGAGTCGGCGGACGGGTGGACGGTGCGCACCGCGGACGGCGGCCTGGCCGCGCACTACGAGCAGACGCTGGTCATCACCCGCGGCAAGCCGATCCTGCTGACGGCGGCGTGAAGAGTGAGAAAGTGCGAACGTGCGAGAGCAGGAGGGCAGGGCAGATCCAGCTGCGGCCGCGGGAGCCCTCACCCGCGGCCTGAGAGCCGCACCCTCTCCCGCAAGCGGGAGAGGGTATAAACTGCGGGAAACTTCACGGCGCGACGCAGCTTGCCGGAGGGCGATCGAATTCTCCCCCTCTCCCGCGCAGCGGGGGAGGGGGCCGGGGGGAGGGGGCCCTCGCGTGCGCAGTGAGATTTCTGTCGACGCGTCCCGTTGTTCTCCCCCTCTCCGCGAGGAACGAGCGGGGAGGGGGACGGGGGGAGGGGCCACCCGGCGATCGGCAGGATGCGTGTTCACCTCGCCAGGATGATGGCGCCCCATCACGATTGAGCACAGACACATGCTGAATAGACCGGGCAGGCTGGGGCTCGCCGCGGCGCTGGCGCTGGCGGCGGCGTGCGGCGGCGGGGGAGAGGGCGGACAGGTGGTGACCGTGTACTCGCCGCACGGCCGCGAGATGCTGGAGGCGTTCGAGAAGCAGTTCGAGGCGGCGCACGCCGGCGTGGACCTGCAGTGGGTGGATATGGGGTCGCAGGAGGTCTACGACCGCATCCGTTCCGAGCGCGCCAACCCCCAGGCGGACGTCTGGTGGGGCGCGCCGGCGCCGCTCTTTCAGCAGGCGGCGGCGGACTCGCTGCTGGAGCGCTTCGTCCCCACCTGGGCCGGCGCGCTCCCCGCCGAGGCAAAGGATGCGCAGGGGCTGTGGCACGGCAACTACCTCACCCCCGAGGTCATCGCCTACAACTCCGCCGCCGTCCCCGCCGCGCAGGCGCCGCAGGACTGGGACGACGTGCTGGCGCCGCAGTGGAAGGGCAAGGTGCTCATCCGCGACCCGATGGCCAGCGGCACCATGCGCACCATCTTCGGGATGATCATCGACCGCTCCCTGCGCACCACCGGCGACACGGCGCAGGGCTTCGCCTGGCTGCGGCGGCTGGACGGGCAGACGCGCGAGTACGTGCTGAACCCCACCATCCTCTACCAGAAGCTGGCGCGGCAGGAGGGGCTGGTGACGCTGTGGGACCTGCCGGACATCGAGATCATCAAGGCGCAGTACGACTACCCGATCGACTACGTGATCCCCCGCAGCGGCACGCCCCTGCTGGTGGACGCGGTCGCGGTGGTGCGCGGCGCGCCCAACGCGGAGGCGGCGCGGCAGTTCGTGGAGTTCATCGGGAGCAACGCGGCGCTGGGTCCCGCCGCGCGCGACTTCTTCCGCCTTCCCGCGCGCACGGACTTTCCCGCGGACTCGCTGCCGGAGCGCCTGCGCGCCGTCCGCCAGCAGATCCGCCCGGAGCCCATCGACTGGAACCGCCTGCAGCAGCAGGGCCCCGCCTGGATGCGCTACTGGGACGAGCACGTCCGCAACCAGGGGCCGAAGTAGCGACGTAGCCTGTCCGCAGGCCGCGGTTTCGGGCGGTTGAAAC
>DATAAG010000694.1:0-3450 GCA_036260235.1 Longimicrobium sp. | reverse complement strand
GTCGTCGCAGCAGCTCTCGCGCTCCTGGCGCACCTGGCCGGAGACCCACCAGACCGCCGGGTGGTAGAAGAGCAGGGTCTCGGCCACGGCCTGCAGGAGGTTGATCAGGTAGTCGTGGCGCCGCACGTGGGCCAGCTCGTGCGCGATGAGCAGTTCCAGCTGCGCCGCGGGCATCCCGGTCAGCAGCGACGCCGGCACCAGCAGCACCGGCCTGAGCGCGCCGATGACCATCGGGACGTCGGCGGCGGCGCTCTGCAGCGCGCGCAGCGGGCGGGAGAGCCGCATCCGCGCGGCCAGCCGCCGCACCCGCGCGTCCCAGTCCGCGGGGAGGGCGCGCACGCCGCGCGTCCGCACGCGCCGGGTCGCCTGCCAGCCGCGCCCCAGCCGCACGCCCAGCAGCAGCACCCCGCACGCCCACGCCGCCACCAGCGCCGGCATCGCCGAGTCCAGCATCCTGCGGATCGGTTCGATGCGCGACGTTTGGAGGCCATCGAGCAACCCCGCGGCCTCCGCACCCTCCGCAGTAACGTGCGATCCCGCCTCCCGCGCCGCCGCCGGCTCCGGCGCCGGCATCGCCGCCTGCGTCCACGCCGGCGTGCCCGCCCCCTCCGCCGCGCGATGCGCCTCGCGCACCGCCGTCGCCGCCGCGGCCGCCAGCATCAGCGCCAGCCCCGCGGCGGCCAGGCGGTGCCGCCGGCGCGGATCATCCGGCCCCGCCGCAGCCAGCAGGCGGACGGCGGCCACGACCAGCGCGCCCTGCCAGAGCGAGTGGACCAGCCCCCAGCCGATCCCCTGGATCCACGGCTGGGCAGCCCAGGCGGCGGCGCTCATCGCGGCTCCTCCTCCGCGCCTTCCCTGCGCAGCAGCTCCATGATCCGCGCGATCTCCTCGGGCGTAGCCCGCTCGGCGGCCAGGGCGCGCATGGCGAGGAGCGCGGGCGAGCCGCCGAAGGCACGGTCCGCCAGGTCCGCCACCAGCATCCGCTCCATCTCCGGCTGCGGCACCGCCGCGTGGTACAGGTGCGACCGGCCGGATTCGTCCCGCAGCACCAGCCCCTTGTTGAGCATGATCTGCAGGAGCTTGAGCACGGTGGTGTACGTCAGCCGGCGCCCCGCGGCGAGCACGTCGTGGACCTCGCGGACGGTCTGCGGCCCGCGCGCCCACAGCACCTGCAGGATGCCGAGCTCCGCGTCGGTCGGAATCGGAGGCGTGTCGTGAAGCACGATCGGCTACGGGTACGAAGATGATAGTACGAAGGTCGTCGTAGACGATGCCGGCCGGGCGGTCCTGCTGTCAAGGGTGCTGGCGGGAGAGGGAATACAACCGTAATGGAATACAAATACGATTGTATAACGCTGAAGCGGCGTGCTTCCGTTGTTCCTGCGTCTTCGCGCAGATCCACGGCATCGCACGAATGCATTGACGGAATGCCGGGGCGCGGCTACGTTGCGGATCATCTACGACAAGAGTAGGAGACGAGGTGACTCCCCAACCTGAAGAGCAGCCCGCACTGGGCGAACGCGAGCTGGACGTGCTGCAGGTGCTCTGGAAGCGCGGCGACGCCACGGTGGGCGACGTGCAGCAGAGCCTGGCCGCGGCCGGCGCGCACCTGGCCTACACCACCGTGCAGACCATGCTCAACCGGCTCGAGGCCAAGGGCATCGTGGGCCGCCGGAGCGCGGAGCGGGCGCATGTCTACTACGCGGTGACGCAGGAGGAGGCGGTGGTGGGATCCGCCATCGGCCGGCTGGCGTCGCGCTTCTTCGGGGGAAGGATGGAGGAGCTGGCCACGCACCTGGTGGAGCAGGGGCTGGGTCCCGACGAGCTGGAGCGGCTGCACGCGCTGATCGAGGCACAGCGGAGAAAATCATGAGCGCAATCGCCGCGGCGGCGGTCCATGCCCTCGTTTCCATCGCGCTCGCCGGCGCGGTGCTGGCTGCCGGCGTGGCGCTGGCCCTGCGCGCCGCGCCCTTCCTGCATCCGCGGCTGCGGTACCTCGTCGCCGTGGCCGCCGTCCTGGCGTCCGTCGCCCTTCCGCCGGTGATCGCGGGGATGCGCGATGCGCCGGCTGCCGCGCTTCCTGCCGTGCCCGAGCGCACGGGCACGCTCCATCTCGCACCCGGCGGCGATCCGGGGCAGTCGACGTCCGCATCCGTCCCGGCGTTGCCCGTCCTCGCCGACGTGCGGGAGAGCATTGCCGCGGCGGTGGCGCGCGTTGCTTCCGGGCCGGCGGCGCCGTGGATCGCGCTGGTCTGGCTGGCCGGGGCAGCTGGACTGCTCGCCGGGGAGTGCCGGGCGCACCTGCGGCTGCGCGCCCGGCGGCGCCGGTGGCGTCCGGCGGACGCGGAGCTGCGCCGGCGCGCGGGGTGGGCGAGCCCCGTCCCGCTCTTCGTGGACGCCGAGGACGGGCCGTTCGCGGTGGGGCTGCTGCGCCGCGCCGTGGTCCTTCCCGCGTGGCTGGATGGCGACGAGGCCGCGCCGGCCGCCCGCCACGAGCTGGACCACGTCCGCTGGCGCGACCCGCTGGTGCACGCGCTGCTGCGGGCGCTGCGCGCGGCGCTCTGGCCGTGTCCGCACCTGTGGTACCTGGAGCGGGTGGCGCACGCGGAGCGCGAGGCGGCGGCGGACCGTGCCGCGGCCGCGCTTCCGGGATGCGACCGCCGGGAGGCGGCGGCGTCCTACGCCGCGGTGCTGCTGCGGGTCGCCGCGCGCGGAACGGGATTGCGGCCGTCGTTCTCGGCGGTGCACCACGCGGCGGGGGCGCTGGAGCAGCGGATCGTGCGGCTCTTCCGGCAGCCCGCGGGGTCCACCCTCCCCGCCGGGCTCTCGGCCGCGCTGGTGATCGGCGCCGGCGTGGCGTGCGCCGTTGCGGTGGTGCCGCCCCGGCGCGCCGCCGCGGCCTCCTCCACCCCGCCGCCGGCGACGATGGCCGCCGCCCGCGCGGAGCGGGAGGCTCACGCGCCGGGCGCCGCGGCATCCACGGACGGCGAGAGACCTGCCGCGGCGGGCGCGCAGAAGCGCCTGGACTTCGCCAACCTGCCGGGCGCGCCGCTGGAGATCGTCTCCGCCACGGCCGTCGAGCTGCGGGAGGGGGATGCGGCGCGGATCGCGGACCCGGTGGTCACGCTCGTGAACCGGCGGGGGGAGACGGTGTCGGAGTTCGCCGTCGCCTTCATCCGCGACGGGCGCGTCACGGCGGCGATCAGCGACACCTCCAACGTGGCGCCGGGCGCATCGTACACCCTGCGCCTGCCGCTTCTGCCGGGTGAGACGGAGGCGGGGACCATCCACGCCCCGGCCGCGGACGTGCTGGTCACGGTCCTGGAAGCGCGCACTTCGAGCGGACGCGCCTGGGGGACGCACACGCGCCCGGGCATCATGCCCGCCGTCCCGGCCGCCCTCGCCGGCCGCGTCACCCGCCGGGCCAGGGAAGGCACGCGCTGAACGGCG
>DATAAG010000693.1:0-18613 GCA_036260235.1 Longimicrobium sp. | reverse complement strand
AAAAGACAGGCCTCAAACGGAGTCAACGTAGTCAACGGAGTTAACGGAGGAACTACTCGATTCAACTCCGTTGACTCCGTGTGAGGCGAAGCAGTTTCAGTTCTTCGCGCTCGCGGAGAAGCTGGGGCTCAGGTTGAAGTCGATGCCGGGGTCGTACACGGTCGCGAAGTCCACGTCCACGTTCACGTAGTCTCCGGGGTAGTCCGCGCTCTCGGCGCGGAAGGTGGCGGTACCGCGAATGCCGTCGGGGTACACCTCGTACACGTCGATCACGCCGTCCAGCGAGTCGAACCACTCGCCGGTGTCCAGGTCGCGCACGTACGCCACGATGTCGGAATTCATCACGTATCCGTCGCCGATGGGGAAGCGGCCCGGGTAGAACTCGTCGGTGTCGTGGTAGAGGATGACCTCGATCCGCTGGCTGTGGTCGGTGAGCTCGATCAGGTCGTGGAAGCCGGCGGTGGTGCTGCCGGAGAGGGCCGTGCCCTGCAGCCAGCCGTCCAGGGTGCCCCTGATCTCGCCCCCGAACTGTCCGTCCCGGAGGTCACCCGGGTCGGTGATCCCGCGCGTGTCGCAGGCGGCGAGCGACAGGGTCGCGGCGAGCGCGATGCCCGAAATCTTCAGCATATTCACGGTGTTTCTCCAGGTTCGCGGCGGTGCGGGGGAGAGCGGAACGCGCCTCTCGCGTGCCGGCGGTCCATGGCCGGCCCGCGGGTGGGGAGCGCAAGCGGGATACCGGGCCCGCGGATGCCTTTCCGTCCGCTGCGCGACTCCGCATCTTGTCGTGTTCCGTGTCGCTGCGCATGGCCTCGACCGAGCCAGGCGCCCCCATCCCACGCCTGTCCTGCATGCCTCCCATCACCAAAGGCCAGATCGTCGCGTTCGGGGGGGGCGGGTTCGCCATGGAGCCCGGCAACCCGCTGCTGGACGACTACGTGCTGTCGCTCACGGGCAAGGCGCGGCCGCGCGTGTGCCTGGTCCCCACGGCGGCGGGGGATTCCGTCGCGTGGCTGGACCGCTTCTACGAGGTGTTCACGGAGGACCGGTGCGAACCGACGCACCTGGCGCTGTTCAACCGCTCGGTCGACGACCTGTACGAGTTCCTGTCCGCGCAGGACGTGATCTACGCCAGCGGGGGCAACACGGTGAACCTGCTGGCGGTCTGGCGCGCGCAGGGGCTGGACCGGGTGCTCCCGGACGTGCTCGCCGGCGGGACGGTCGCCTGCGGGGTGAGCGCGGGGGCGCTCTGCTGGTTCGAGCGCGGCATCACCGACTCGTACGGTCCCGGGCTCAACCCGCTGGAGATCGGGCTCGGCTTTCTCTCCGGCAGCTTCTGCCCGCACTACGACAGCGACCCGCGGCGCCCGTTCGCCTTTCGGGAGTTCGTGCGCTCCACCGGTGCGCCGGGGCTGGCGGTGGACGACGGGGTGGCGCTGCATTACGTGGACGGCCGGCTGGAGCGCGTGGTCTCGTCGCGCCCGGCGGCGCGCGCGTGGCGGGTGCGGACGGACGGGGAGGCGGAGTGCATCACGCCGGAGTACCTGGGCGGGGCGTCGTAGGAGGAGCATTGGACGGACGACGCCAGGACGACCGATCCGCGCCCCGCGCCGCGGGTCCCGCACCGCGGACCCCGGTGCCGCGGGCGAAAGCCCGGGGCTGTAACTGCCATAAGCCCCGTCCGGCGACGCTGACGCGCCGCCGGACGGGGCTTCACCTGCTCGGGGAGATGGGGCGTAAGGCGGGCCACCTGCGCGGGATGGCAGATTCCTCGGTCCGCGCCCACGCCTGGTATACGGGAAAGGAATCAGGCGGCGCCTCGCCCGGAATGACAATCGGCGCGATGAGGGCCGGCGGTGCGCGAGTCCGCGCAGGCGGACTTCGTGACGTTCCAGCAGCGGTTTTAATTCAACCGCCGGGCGAGGGGCTGGGCTTCACCTGCACGTGAGCGCGGGTTTGCGGAGCGGAATCGGGCTTGCCGGTCCGCTACGGCCCTTGCGGGACCAGGCGGACGCGGCGGACGGTGGTGGCGGCGCTGCCGAATACGCCGTAGGCACCCTGCAGGCCCGCGCGGGCCGTCGTCTCCGGGATCCCCTTGTCCCACTCGGCCGTGTACGCGATGTAGGCACTGTCGTATGCGGTGATGCCGATCGCCACCTCCGCGGAATCCGGGTCGACTCGCGTGCGCTCCTGCTCGCCCACGTAGCATTGCCCTGCCACCGGCACCACCCTGGCGCTGTCCACCTCCATGTCCGTGCCGTAGATCACCACCAGGCTGTCGCTCTCCAGGCGGTACAGGAGCGCGCTGCACCGGGCGTCCGGGATGGCGGGCCACGATCGGCTGGACCACGCGCGCACCCCCACCCGCGGCGGCGCCGTCCACTTCAGGGGGAGCGGCTCGAGCGCCACCAGCACCCCGGTCTCCTCGCGCGCCGCAACGCGCACCCCGTCCGCCACCCCCTGGACGGCCGGGGGGGACGGGACCACGGTGTGGCCGCTGGCCCGCTCGCCCGTGGGCAGCTCCACCTCCAGCCGGTACGCGGCGCCCGCGCGCACGCCTCCCGGGACCGCGCCCGCGTAGCACACGCCCTGCGGCTCACGCTGGCCGTCCACCACCACGTAGTAGAGGGTGCAGGGCTCGAGCCCCTCCACCTCGCGCAGCATCGCCTGGCCGGCGCTCCCCAGCAGCCGCACCTGCGCGCCGTGGATCAGCCTGCCCGCGTCCGCCCGGGACAGCAGGACCGCCGCGGAGTCGCTCCCCGCCTGCAGGACGGCGTGGACGAGCAGCTGGTCCGGGTCGCCCTCCACGAAGTCGGACGGGCGCACCAGGTCGCCGCAGCCTGCCACCAGCGCGAGCGCCAGCGCCGCGGCGGCGCGTGACGGATTCAGAAGCGCCATTCGACCCCCAGCGTTGGAATCGCGGGAAACTGCGGCCCGTAGGTGATGCGGGTGCCCACCACGCCCCTGTCGTCGTCCCGTTCCGGCCGCGCGTACAGGACGTTGGGGCGGTTGAGCAGGTTGACCACCTGCAGGTACGGGACGAGGGTGCCCCAGCGGCGGCGGTACTCGCGCCGGACGCCCAGGTCCAGGCGCAGGTAGGCGGGGAGCCGGGCGGAGTTGTACCCGCCCAGCACCGCCTCTACGCGATCGCCCCCCGTCAGCGTGCCCGTCGTCGGGTCGTGGAACCAGCGGCGGGTGGTCCCCACCACCGGGGTGTACGGCTGGCCGCTGGCGGCCGCGAAGCGCAGGCTGGCCTCCCCCCCGCGCCCCCATCCCGTCCACGCGCCCAGGTCCAGCGAGTGCCGGCGCTCGAAGCGCGGGGTCCAGCGAAGCGAGTCCTGCTGCCGCCGGGCGTACGCCAGCGTGTACGCCAGCTGCACCCCGGCCCGTCCCCGCCGGTGGCTGGCCAGGAGCTCCACGCCGCGGGCCCGTGCAGACCCGGCGATGAAGCTGTCGGGGTGCACCAGGGCATGGCGGAACGGGTCGACATGGTGCGGGGGAAGGGGAAGCCGCCCGACCCGGCGGAGGTAGCCGTCCACCCGCAGCTCCGTCGCGCCGTTCGTCCACGCCGCCCCCAGCACCAGGTCGTCGGAGACGATGAGGCGCGGGGCGGCGGCCAGGGCGTCGTACGCCACCACGCTGGCCAGCACGCGGTCCGGGTCCAGCAGCGAGTGCATCACCTGCGCGGAGCGCCCCGCGGCGGCGGAGAGGGTCAGGCGGGGGGTCGCCGCCCAGCTGGCGCCCAGCCGCGGCATGAACGCCGTGCCGCGCTCGCCCGCGGCCAGCACCCGCACGCCGCCGCGCACCCGCAGCCCGGGCCGGGCCTCCCACACGTCCTCCGCCCAGAGCGCGACCGTGGACGCGACCTGGTCCAGGCGGAAGGTGGAGAATCTCTGCCGGTAGTCCTGCGACAGCGGGACCACGTCCTGGAAGAAGGTGTAGCGGTGCGCGTCGAACCCGGCGCCCAGCCGGTGTGCGCCCCGGCGCCACGCGGCGGACGCGGCCAGCTGCGCGTCGTGCAGCCGCGTGCCGGCTTCCAGGACCGTGTCCAGCTCCGGCAGGTAGCGCTGGGCCCCGTAGTCCCGCACGCGCTGCGCCTCCAGGAACCGGCCCCCGAAGCTGCTCCACGCGGCACGCGCCTCCACCCGCCGGTCGGGACCCAGCGGCCGCCACCAGTGCACGCCCACGGCGCGCGAGCCCCAGCGCATGTGCGCCACCTGGTAGTCGTAGACCGAATCGCGCGGCGCGATGCGGATCCCCTCCCGGTTCAGATACCCGGTCGCCGCCAGGCGCCCGCCGCCGGCGGTGGGCCAGGTCAGCTTGAGGTGCGCGTCGCGGAAGGCGTAGGGAAAGTCGCCGTCGATCACGTCGGCGGAGTACGCCGCCTTCGACACCACATCCAGGTAGCTGCGCCGGGCGGAGAAGAGCCAGCTGCCGCGGCGTCCGGGGAGCGGGCCGTCCATCCCCATCCGGGCGGAGATCAGCCCCAGCGCGCCGGTGGAGCGCACCCGGTCCGTGCCGCCGTCGCGGGTGCGGATGTCCATGGCCCCGGAGGTGCGGTCCCCCACGGAGGCGGGGAACGCCCCCGCCAGCACGTCGACGGACTGCACGGCGTCGGGGTCCACCGCGCTGAACAGCCCGCCCATGTGGTACGGGTTGTAGAGGGGGATGCCGTCCAGCGTGATCGCCGTCTGGTCCGGAGACCCGCCGCGGATGTACGGGGCGGAGGAGAAGTCCGAGGCGGCCGCCACGCTGGGGAGGGCGTGCACCGCCCGCATCACGTCGCGCTCCGCCAGCGCCGGCGTCACGCGCAGCGCCTCGGGCTCCAGCCGTACCGGCCCGGGGCCGGCGGGATCCGCCAGCGGTGCCGGCGCCTGCGGATGCCCCTGCACGTCCACGCGCTCCAGCGGCACGGGGCGCGGGGTGAGGTGCAGGTCCAGCCGCAGGATCCCTCCCTGGGGGACCAGGGC
This sequence comes from Longimicrobium sp., assembly GCA_036260235.1. Lineage (GTDB taxonomy): Bacteria > Gemmatimonadota > Gemmatimonadetes > Longimicrobiales > Longimicrobiaceae > Longimicrobium. The sequence continues at coordinate 13,646 of DATAAG010000693.1, read as the reverse complement.
GATGGACTGCGAGGGGTCGCGGCCCAGCGCGGTGGCCCGCACGATCCAGGTGCCGGCGGGGATGCCGCGGACCACGTATCCGCCGTCGTCCGCCGTGCGCACGCTGCGGCGAAGCTGGGGAAGGGAGACGGTGGCCGAGGCGATCGGCGCGCCGGTGCCCTCTTCGCGCACGGTGCCCTGGATGGCGCCGGCGAGCTCCTGCGCGGGGGCGGCCTGCAGCGCGGCGGCCAGCAGAACGAGGGGGGTGAAGGTCATGCGAGGGCTCCGATCGCTCGGGGTGATCAGGGGCGGCCGGGAAAGATCAGCTCGGCGCCGCTGCTGTCGGCGGGGGCCAGCACGGTGAGCCGGCCCTCCTCCAGGACGGCGAAGCGGGTCCCGTCCACGCTCAGGGTGGCGCGCCGGGCGGTGCGGGGGAGGACCACCTCCAGCTCTCCCGACCGCGCGCCGGTCACGGTGATGCGCCCGTTCCCGCTGGCGAAGCGGGCCTGCGCCGCCTGGCCGCGGCCGCGCACCTGCGCCACCGGCGTGTCGTCCAGCCGCACGCGGATGTGGAGCGCCGGCCCCGGCCTCACGATGGCAACGCGCACCTCGCCCGCCGCCGGCTCCACGCCGATCCCCGCCTCCGGGGCGTCCGCCGGGAGGGGCGCGGGGGCGGCCGCGGGCTTCGCGGGCGCCTCGGCCGGAGTGGAGGGGGGCGGGGGAGCGGGCGCGGGCGCGCGGCCGTCCCCGGCCGTCAGCAGGCCGCGCAGCCACTCGCGGACGGGGGAGCCGGGGACGGTGGCGGAGGCGATCCCCGCCATGCACGCCAGCAGCACCGCCGCGCGGCGCAGGGGGAGCCGGCGCCATCCGCCCCCGGCGGCCGGTTCCGCCCGGGCGACGTCGGCCACGGGAAGGATCAGCTCCTCCCCGGCCGCGCGCCGGGCGGCGATGCGCTCCCAGGTGCCGGGGGGCGGGGCGAGCGTCGTGGCCTGGCGGATCTCCTCGCGCAGCGCGCGCACCCCGGCCAGCCGGGCGCGGCACTCGGTGCACCCCTCCAGGTGCGCCGCGGTCCGGCGCGCCTCCGCCGGGGGCGCCTCGCCGTCGCCGAAGGCGCGCAGCTCGTCGAGCGGGGGATGAATCGATGCGCGCATCAGGCGGACGCCTCGCCGTGAAGGAGCTTCCACGCGCGCGAAAGGCGCACGGCGGAGTTTTCCGCGGTGATTCCCAGCAGCGCGCCGATCTCGGCGTGCGAGTAGCCCTCGATCTCCTTGAGGACGAACACGGCGCGCAGCCCCTCCGGCAGCCGCTGCAGCGCCCGCTGCGCGGCGATGCGGTCCACCGGGTCCGCCTCGCGGGGCGCGGCGGGCTCCCCGGCCGCCGCCAGGGCGTCCTCGCGCAGGGCGCCGCGGCTGCGCAGCCGCATCAGCGCCACGCGGGCGGCCACCTGCCCCAGCCACGCGCCGAAGCGGCCGCGCTCGTCGTAGGCGCGCAGGGCGCGGGGGAGGCCCACGAACACGTCCTGCACCACGTCCTCGGCGTCCTCGCGCGAGCCGGTGAGCCGGAACGCAAGCGAGTAGACGTCGCCGGCGTGCAGACCGTAGAGCTGGCCCAGCGCCTCGGTGCTGCCCTGGCGCACGGCGGCCAGGAGCGCCGGTTCGGGGCCGGGAGGGTGTTCCTTCAAGAGGTGCATGCGTGGGGTCGCCGCGAGGAACGGGTGGCCTTCACCCTTCCAATGCGCGGCGGCGCGAGAAGCTAACAGCGGAGAACGCGCGGGAGCCGTGGATCGGCACGGCGGATCAGGGATCGGGGCGCCGTGGCCGGCCGCGTCCCGGCGGTTGAAACCGCTGCTGCAACGTCACGCAGTCCGCCTGCGCGGACTGCGAGGGCAGAGTCCCGGTGGGATGTGAATGCCGTGTACATCCACGTCCATGCGAGGCGAATCTGTACCGCGATGGATGCCCGGGCCCGCGCCGGCCGGTGCGAAGCCAGCGTGCGTACCGAAGGGCCGGGCAACGACGCGGCAGACGGCGTGCGGCAGGGGGCCCATCAAAATTTTTTTGCGGAGAGAAGCCGCGCCTGAGCGGCGCCCCTCGGAATGACACATTCGCGCGGTCGAGCCGGCGTCGTGCGAGTCCGCGCAGGCGGACTTTGCGAATTTCCAGCGCGAATCATGCTCATTGCGAATCAAATCCGGGAACTGCTTCCACCGGAGCTCGCCACCACGCTCCTCGGGCAGCGATGCAGTCCGCGCAGGCGGACTTTGCAAATTTCCAGCGGCGAGTTTCATTCGCTCCTGGAGGCGGGTTGCACGATTGCCCGATTCGATCGGCAATCGGCATCATTCGCTCGCAGAGACGGACGGCGCGATCCCGTGATCAACCGCCGGGCGCGAGGGCGGCGTCGATCCCCGTAAACGAAACGGCCGCGCACCCGGTTGGATGCGCGGCCGCCGTGTATCGGTCGCGGAGGGGAGCCGGTCCTCAGCCCGCCTTGCGGATCTTGCCGGCCGAGATGCAGCTCGTGCAGACGCGCACGCGCTTGTGCGTCCCGTTCTCCGTCACGATCCGGGCGGGCTGCAGGTTCGGGCGCCAGACACGCTTGGTGCGGTTGTTGGCGTGGCTCACGTTGTTCCCGCTGCGCGGGCCCTTACCGCAGACGGCGCAAAAAGCCATCGGTGTCTCCTGTAGCCGAATCGATCACAAACGGTGCGAAGCCTTAAAATGTAAGCGCCACACGCATTTTGGTCAACCCACCCCCGGCGCCCGCCCGCGTTGACACCGCATACGCCCGCGGCTACGTTTCCGCCCCGACGCGGCCAGCCTTTTGCGGCCGCGCGCCACCGTCACGCCACGGGGAATGAAGACCGCACTGATCACCGGCATCACCGGCCAGGACGGCAGCTACCTGGCCGAACTGCTGCTGGAGAAGGGCTACCGGGTCTACGGACTGGTGCGCCGCAGCTCCACCGTCACCTTCGAGCGCATCCAGCACATCCAGAACCGGCTGGAGCTGCTGTCCGCGGACCTGACCGACCAGAACTCGCTCTTCTACGCGCTGGAGGAGTGCCGGCCGGACGAGGTCTACAACCTGGCCGCGCAGTCGTTCGTGCAGACCTCGTGGACGCAGCCGGTGCTCACCGGCGACGTGACGGGGCTGGGAGTGACGCGCATGCTGGAGGCCATCCGCATCTTCGACCGCGAGCGCCGCATCCGCTTCTACCAGGCGTCGTCGTCGGAGATGTTCGGCAAGGTGCAGGCGGTGCCGCAGAACGAGGACACCCCCTTCTACCCCCGCAGCCCCTACGGCGTGGCCAAGGTGTACGGCCACTGGGCCACCGTGAACTACCGCGAAAGCTACGGGATGTACGCGGTGAGCGGCATCCTGTTCAACCACGAGTCGCCGCGCCGCGGGCTGGAGTTCGTCACCCGCAAGGTGAGCGACGCGGCCGCGCGCATCAAGCTGGGCCTCTCGAACGAGCTGCGGCTGGGCAACCTGGATGCGCAGCGCGACTGGGGCTTCGCGGGCGACTACGTGCGCGCCATGTGGCTGATGCTGCAGCAGGAGGCCCCCGCCGACTACGTGGTGGCCACCGGCGAGACGCACACGGTGCAGAAGCTGGTGGAGACGGCGTTCGCCGCCGTGGACCTGGACTGGCGCCAGTACGTCAGGCAGGACCCGCGCTTCATGCGCCCCGCGGAGGTGGACCTGCTGGTGGGCGATCCGTCGCGTGCCAGGGCGGAGCTGGGGTGGGAGCCGGAGGTGGGCTTCGAGGAGCTGGTGCGGATGATGGTGGAGGCCGACCTGGAGCGGCTGCGCGGCGTGCCGGTCCCGGCGCTGGCCGCGGCGGGGTGACGCCGATGCGCGTCCTGGTGACGGGCGCGGCGGGGTTCGCCGGCTCGTGGCTCGTCCGCACGCTGGTGTCGGAGGGGCACACCGTCTTCGGCACCCGCCTGCACGGCACCTCCGAAGCGCCCGCCCCCGGCGTGCGGTGGATCACGATGGACGTGACCTCGGAGCCTTCCGTCCGGGCCGCCGTGGAGGCGTCCCGCCCGCAGGCGGTCTTTCACCTGGCGGGGCAGGCCAGCGTGGGCTATTCGCTCGACCACCCCGAGCTCACCCGGGCGGTGAACGCCACCGGCACGCGGCACGTGGCCGCGGCCCTGCCGGACGGCGCCCGCCTGCTGCTGGTGAGCAGCGGCGAGGTGTACGGCGACGTTCCCGAGGCGGAGCAGCCGATCCCGGAGACGCGGCCGCCGCGGCCCGACAACCCCTACGCCGAGTCCAAGGCCGACGCCGAGGCCGCCGTCCTGGAGGCGGCCGCCTCGGGCCGCGTGGAAGCGGTGATCGCCCGCGCGTTCAACCACACGGGGCCGGGACAGGATCCCCGCTTCGCCGTCGCGGGGTGGGCCAGGCGGCTGGCCGAGATCCGCGCCGGCGAGGTGGAGCCCGTGCTGCCCGTGGGCAACCTCTCCATCCGCCGCGACTGGCTGGACGTGCGCGACGTGGTGCGCGCCTACCTGCGGCTGATGGAGGCGGGCGAGCCGGGCGGCGTGTACAACGTGTGCTCGGGGCAGGCGCTCCGGTTGCGGGAGGTGGTCGACGAGCTGGTGGAGCTCTCGGGGACGGACGCGCGGGTGGAGGTCGATCCCGCGCGCTTCCGCGCGAAGGACATCCCCCTGCTGCTGGGCGACAACACCCGGCTGCGGGGGCTGGGGTGGGCGCCGTCCATCCCCCTGCGCCGAACGCTGGCGGAGCTGCTGGAGGGCTGCCGCCCGTCCCCCGCTTCGGACGCCGCGGCGTGACGGGAACCGTCTACCTGGTGGGCGCGGGCCCGGGCGACTCGGGGCTGCTCACCCTGCGCGCCGCGGAGCTGATGGAGCGCGCCGACGTGCTGGTCTACGACGCGCTGGTCAGCCCCGCCATCCTGGAGCGCGCCGGGCGCGCGGAGCGCGTGTACGTGGGCAAGCGCGGCGGCCGGCACTCGCGCACCCAGGAGCAGATCAACGCCGTCCTGGTGGACCTGGCGGGGAAACACGCGACCGTCGTCCGACTGAAGGGGGGAGACCCGTTCGTCTTCGGGCGGGGCGGGGAAGAGGCGCTGGCGCTGGTGGAGGCCGGGATCCCCTTCGAGGTGGTCCCCGGGGTGACGGCGGGGATCGCCGCGCCGGCATACGCGGGGATCCCGGTGACGCAGCGGGGGATGGCGGCCAGCGTGGCCTTCGTCACCGGGCACGAGGACCCCGCCAAGCCCGACACGGACGTGGACTGGGCGCACCTGGCCCGCGGCGTGGGCACCGTGGTCTTCTACATGGGCGTGGGGAAGATGGCGGAGAACTTCCGCCGCCTGGTGGAGCACGGCCGGGCCCCGGAGACGCCCGCCGCGGCGATCGAGTGGGGGACGTACCCGCGCCAGCGCACCGTCACCGGGACGCTGGAGACATTGCCTGACATCGCGCGCGAGGCCGGGATCGGCGCGCCGTCGCTGATCGTCGTGGGCGAAGTCGTCTCGCTGCGGGACACGCTGTCGTGGTGGGACCGGCGGCCGCTCTCCGGACGGCGCATCGTCGTCACGCGGGCGCGGGCGCAGGCCAGCGACTTCGCGGCGGCGCTGGAGGCGCTGGGGGCGGAGGTGGTGCAGTTCCCCACCATCCGCATCGTCCCGCCTGCGGACGAGGAGCCGCTGCGGCGCGCGGCGGCCCGGGCGCGCACCTTCGACTGGATCGTCTTCACCAGCGTGAACGGGGTGGAGCGCTTCTGGTACGCGCTGGGGGAGCAGGGATGTGACGCGCGATCCCTCTGCGGCGTCAAGGTTTGCGCGATCGGCCCGGCCACGGCGGGGGAGCTGGAGCGCCGCGGAGTAAGGCCGGACGCCGTTCCTGACGAGTTTGTCGCAGAATCCGCGGTTGAAACGTTGTTGCGCGCGGGTGTCGGACCGGGGAGCCGCATCCTCCTTCCCCGGGCCGACGTCGCCCGGGCGGTGCTGCCGGAGCGGCTGCGGGAGAAGGGAGCGGAGGTGGTGGAGGTGGCGGCGTACTCCACCGAACAGGACGGCGCCGGCGCGGAGCGGGTGCGCGGGATGCTGGACCGCGGCGAGATCGACGTGGTGACCTTCACCGCCGGCTCCACGGCGAAGAACTTCGTGGAGCTGGTGGGGACGGAGGTCGGGCGGGCGGCGGTGGCCTCCATCGGCCCCATCACCACGAAAACAGCCAGGGAGCTCGGGATGCGGGTGGACGTGGAGGCGGAGGAATACACCATCCCGGGGCTCACGCGGGCTATCCAGGAATGGTGCGTGCGCACCGGATGACCAGGGACGGGCGAAGCGGTACCCGGGCGTGGTGGGCAGGGCGGCGTTCGCTCCTGTTGGCCCTTTTCCTCGCGTGGGCGCCCGCCGCCGCGGCGCAGGCGGACACCGCCGCGGTCACGCCGGATTCGGCGCGGGTGACGAGCCGGGCGGAGGAACTGAGGGACCTGACCGTCTTTCACCCGGACTTCGTCACCATCTACCCCGCCTCGCCGCTGCTGCCGCCCGGACACTGGGCCGTACGCGCGGCGGAACGGCTGGAGGCGGCGGGGCTGGCGCCGTCGTATCTCCCCGCGCAGGGGGCGGTGCCGCGCGCGGCGGCGATGGCGGCGCTGCTGGAGGCGGGGTCCGCGGTGTTCTCCGTCTCCGCGCACCCGCGGCGGGACGGATGGGGGGCGCTGCTGGAGGGGTGGCTGGAGCGCTTCGTGGAGGAGTTCCCGGAGTACGGCCCGGCCATCGATCCGCCGCTGCTCCTGGGAGCGGAAGTGGGCGCCGGCTACGCGGAGACGACGGGGGTGCTTTCCCCCGCCGTCGGCTACTTCGCCGCGCGGCAGGACCCGCGGCCGGTGGCGGACCGCGCCGGCGCCTTCGGCCGGGCCGCGGGCGGGGTGATGCTGGGCACCTTTGCCGTCGCCGCGGGGGAGGTGGCGTTCTTCGACGGCGAGGTCGAGGCGCCGCGCTGGGAGGTGGCCGCGGGGGCGCGCGGCTGGCAGCTCTCCGCCGGACGGGCGGAGGTGCGCTACGGGCCGGGACGTTTCGGCGGGGTCTCGCTCTCGCCGCGGGCGCCGCTGCCGCGGGTGGAGTTGCAGCGCACGCGCCCGCTCCGCCTCCCCGGCTTCCTGCGCCACGCCGGCCTGGTGTCGGGCCACCTGTTCGTCACCCGGATGACGGACGAGGAGCGGCACCCCACGGAGCCGTGGATGTTCGGCGCGCGGCTGGCGGTGCGGCCGCACGGGCGGCTGACCCTGGCGATCAACCGCGCGGCGATCTTCGGGGGCGAGGGGCGGCCGCTGACGGCGCGGAACCTGGCGGGGCTGGCGATCGGCGTCATCCGGTCGGACTTCGAGAACCAGATCCTCTCCTTCGACGCCCGCTGGCGCCTGCCGACGGAAACGCTGCTGCCCGCGACCGTCTACGTGGAATGGGGGGCGGACGACGGGGCGGGCGCGCTGAACGAGCAGCCGGGATGGGTGGCGGGCCTCGCGCTCCCCGCGCTCCCGGGGGTGCCGGAGGTGGCCGCGGGGGTGGAGGCGGCGCGCTTCGCGGGGTGCTGCGGGCACGGCGCCTGGTACTTCAACGCCACCTTCCCCGGCAACTGGGCGCGGGGCGACCAGGGGCTGGGTCATCCGCTGGGCGGGGAGGGATGGGAGCGCGCCGCGTACGCGTCCGCGGACCTGCTGCGGGGGCGGCTGCGCCTGGACGGGCGATTCTACCAGCGCGAGCGGACGCAGCGCTCGCTGGTGGAGGTGGGGGGCGGCAACCTGTTCTCGCCCGGGCGCACCGGGCGCAGCGACGGGGGCGAGGTGGCGGCCGCGCTGCGCATGGGCAGGGCGGAGGCGCGGGCCGCGTGGGCCCGCGAGGCGGGGGCGGGGTGGCGCGAGCAGGCGCTCACCGCGGCGCTGTCCGCGTTCTTCTGACGGGGGAGTCGACAAGCGAGTGAGTGCCCGGTTTCCCGCGGCCCGGCCGCGCCGCCTGCGACGCACCGAGGGCGTCCGCGCCATGGTGCGCGAGACGGAGGTGCGCCCGGCGGACCTGATCCTCCCCCTCTTCGTCGTCGAGGGGCAGGGCGTGCGGCGGCCGGTGGCGTCCATGCCGGGGGTGGAGCAGACCTCGGCGGACGAGCTGGTGCGCGACGCGGAAGAGGCGCTGCGGCTGGGGATTCCCGCCGTCCTCCTCTTCGGCGTCCCGGACCACAAGGACGAGCAGGGGAGCTCCGGCTACGACGAGGACGGGGTGGTGCAGCGGGCGCTGCGCCGGCTGAAGGCGGAGCTGCCGGAGCTGGTGGCAATCACCGACGTCTGCCTGTGCGAGTACACCAGCCACGGGCACTGCGGGCTCATCCGCGGCGGCGACGTGGACAACGACTCCACCGTGGAGCTGCTGGCGCGGATGGCGGTGACGCACGCGGCGGCGGGGGCGGACGTGGTGGCGCCCTCGGACATGATGGACGGCCGCGTGGGCGCCATCCGCGCGGCGCTGGACCGGGCGGGGTTCGCGCAGACGGCGATCCTGTCGTACGCGGTGAAGTACGCGTCCGCCTTCTACGGGCCGTTCCGCGACGCCGCGGCGTCCACGCCCCGGTTCGGGGACCGGCGGACGGCGCAGATGGACCCCGCCAACGTGCGCGAGGCGCTGCGCGAGGCCCGGCTGGACCTGGACGAGGGGGCCGACGTGGTGATGGTGAAGCCGGCACTGGCCTACCTGGACGTGATCCACCGCGTGCGCGAGGAGACGGGCGCGCCGGTGTGCGCCTACCACGTGAGCGGGGAGTACGCGATGATCGAGGCGGCGGCGCAAAACGGCTGGATCGACGGGCCCCGCGCGCACCGCGAGGCGCTCACGTCCATCCGGCGCGCGGGGGCGGACATGATCGTTTCCTACTGGGCCCGCCAGTTCGCGCGGGAGGGGGAGAGATGACGCGGGACAGCCGCGGGCGTGGCAGGGACGCCTGCCCGTGGACGGAAATGTGCGCCGCAGGGCACGGAACGTGCTGCCCGGCGTCCACCTTGCCGGGGGCGTCCCGCCCCTGCCCGCGAACCGCCCGGGCGCACGCCCGGATGCGCGCGGGATCCGAAGAGCCTTCACGCCCGTAGATGCTTCCCGAATTCCTGGTCCGGCTTCGCCGCCCCGTGGTGCTGGCGCTGCACCTGGCGCTCATCCCCCTGGGGTACTATGCGGCCTTCGCGCTCCGCTTCGACTTCCGCATTCCCGCCCCGTACTGGGAGCTCTTCTGGCGCACGCTGCCGTACGTGCTGGGGATCCGGCTGGCCTGCTTCGGGGTCTTCGGCCTGTTCCACGGCTGGTGGCGGCACGTGGGGATGCGCGACCTGGTGGACCTGCTGAAGGCCACCACGCTCAGCACCTTCGTGCTGATGCTGGCGCTCTTCGTCTCCACCGACCTGGCGCGGCTGCCGCGCTCCATCCTGTTCGTGGACTGGGCGGCGGCCGTGCTGCTGTTCGGGGGGGTGCGCTTCGCGGTGCGGGCCTTCCGCGAGGAGCGGCTGGTGCCCTTCCGCGCCCGGCGCGGCGCCCGCACCCTCATCATCGGCGCGGGGACGGCGGCGGAGCGGCTGGTGCGCGAGATCCAGCGCAGCGGCGAGGCGGAGATGTGGCCGCTGGGGATGGTGGACGACGACCCCGCCAAGCAGGGGATGCGGCTGCACGGCGTCCCCGTGCTGGGCACGCGCGACGACCTGATGGACCTGGTGAGCACCTACCAGATCGAGCGGCTGGTGATCGCCATTCCCTCCGCGTCGCGCAAGGAGATGCGCGCCATCGTGGAGGCGTGCCTGGAGACGGACGTGGAGTTCAAGATCGTCCCCTCCATGCGCGAGATGCTGGACGGCCGCGCCCGGCTGGGCGAGCTGCGCAGCGTGCAGCTGGAGGACCTGCTGGGGCGCGAGGCCATCGACCTGGGGCTGGTGGGGCCGCGCAGCGACCTGCAGGGGCGGGTGGTGCTGGTGACGGGGGGCGCGGGCTCCATCGGCTCGGAGCTGGCCCGGCAGATCGCGGGGCTGAACCCCGCCCGGCTCGTGATCGTCGACCAGGCGGAGAGCCCGCTCTACTTCACCCACCTGGAGCTGCGCAGCGCCTACCCGGGGCTGGACGTGGTGCCGGTGGTGGCCGACATCACCGACCACGGGCGCATGGACTCGGTGTTCGCCCGCTACCGGCCGGACCACGTCTTCCACGCGGCGGCGTACAAGCACGTGCCGCTCATGGAGGACAACCCGGTGGAGGCGGTGCGCAACAACGTGCTGGGCACCCTGACGGTGGCCCAGGCGGCGGCGCGCTACGGCGCCGGCAAGTTCGTGCTCATCTCCACCGACAAGGCGGTCTACCCCAGCAGCGTGATGGGCGCCACCAAGCGGCTGGCCGAGCAGATCGTGCTGGGGTGGCCGGGGCTGGTGGAGAGCGGCACCGACTTCCGCGCGGTGCGCTTCGGCAACGTGCTGGGCTCCGACGGCAGCGTGATCCCGCTCTTCCGCAAGCAGCTGGCGGCGGGGCAGCCGATCACGGTGACGCACCCGGAGGTCACCCGCTACTTCATGACCATTCCCGAGGCGGTGCAGCTGGTGCTGCAGGCCGCCGCGCTCCCCGAGGCGGGGGGGCGCATCTCCATGCTGGAGATGGGGGAGCCGGTGAAGATCGTGGACCTGGCGGAGAACCTGATCCGCCTCTCGGGGCTGGAGCCGTACACCGACGTCCCCATCGTCTTCACCGGGCTGCGCCCGGGGGAGAAGCTGCACGAGGAGCTGATGTCGGAGCGCGAGAACACGGTGCCCACGCGGGTGGAGAAGGTGCGCGTGGTGCAGACCAGCGAGCCCGACACCGAGACCCTGACCCGCGGCCTGGACCGCCTGGCCGCCGCGGCGGCCGTGGGAAGCCAGGACGACCTGCTGGCGGCGCTGCGCGCCTTCGTCCCCGAGTGCGTGCCGCCGCTCCGCCACCGCGGCGGCCTGACCGCCGCCGCCGAGGGGGACTAGCCCCCGGTTGCGCGACCTTTCCGATCCCCTAGATTTGCGCGCTCCGGACGCCGGGGCCCCCGGCGTCCGCCCGGGCCCCTTTCGCACCTTCCGTTTGCCAGGAACCGCATGAGCATGGAGAACACCCCGCGCGAGGACCTGCTGTCCCGCATCGAGCGGCGCGAGGCCGTGGTGGGGGTCATCGGGCTGGGGTACGTGGGCCTTCCGCTGGCGGTGGAGGTGGCGCGCAGCGGCTACCGCGTGCTGGGCTTCGACGTGTCGGAGGGGGTGGTGTCGCGGGTGAACGCGGGCGAGAGCCACATCCAGGACGTGGCGCCGGAGACGCTGGCGGCGTTCGTGGACGACGGCCGGCTGGAGGCGACCACCGACCTGAGCCGGCTGGCGGAGTGCGACGCCATCTCCATCTGCGTCCCCACCCCGCTCAACAAGACCAAGGACCCGGACCTGTCGTACGTGCTCTCGGCGGCGCACGCGGTGCACTTCGCCCTGCGGCCGGGGCAGCTCGTCATCCTGGAGAGCACCACCTTTCCGGGGACCACGCGCGAGGTGCTCCTTCCCATCTTCGAGGAGTCGGGGATGGCGGTGGGGCACGACTTCTTCCTCTGCTTCAGCCCCGAGCGGGTGGACCCGGGGAACGCCGTGTGGCACACGCGCAACACGCCCAAGGTGATCGGCGGGGTGACGCCGGCGTGCAACGAGGTGGGGCAGGCGCTGTACGGGCACGTCTTCGAGACGCTGGTGCCGGTGGAGAGCGCCGAGGCGGCGGAGCTGGTGAAGGTGTACGAGAACACCTTCCGCATGATCAACATCGCCCTGGCCAACGAGCTGGCGCAGGCGTGCGACGTGCTGGGGGTGGACGTGTGGGGGGTGATCGAGGCGGCGGCCACCAAGCCCTTCGGCTTCATGAAGTTCACCCCCGGCCCGGGGCTGGGCGGCCACTGCATTCCGCTGGACCCGCACTACCTGAGCTGGAAGATGCGCACGCTGTCGTACAAGACGCGCATGATCGAGCTGGCCAGCGAGATCAACAGCGAGATGCCCCAGTTCGTGGTGCGCAAGGTGGCCGACTGCCTGAACGACGCCGCCAAGCCGGTGAAGGGGAGCCGGGTGCTGCTGCTGGGGGTGGCGTACAAGAAGGACATCGACGACCTGCGCGAGAGCCCGGCGCTGGAGATCATCCGCCTGCTGCAGGAGCGGGGCGCCGCGGTGGAGTACCACGACCCCTTCTGCCCCGCCATCCACGACGACGGCCACACGCCCATCCGCGGGCTGCCCATGCACAGCGTGGAGCTGACGGACGAGGTGCTGGAGGCGGCCGACCTGGTGCTGGTGGTGACGGACCACACCCACGTGGACTACGCGCGGGTGGCGGAAAAGGCCAGCATCGTGGTGGACACGCGCGGGGTGATGCGCAACCCGCCGGAGCACGTGGTGGGGCTGTCCCGGCGCGCGCGGCTCCCCGAGCCGCCGCGGCTGCGGCTGGCCGTGTGACGCGCTGCCGGACGCCGGGCCTTCCCGCGGGGAGGGAAGGCTGATGCGGGTGGTGGTGGTCGCCGGCGCGCGGCCCAACTTCATGAAGGTGGCACCCGTCCTGGCCGCCCTGCCCGCGCGGGGCGGCCAGGGCGTGCTGGTGCACACCGGGCAGCACTACGACGCCCGGATGTCCGACGCCTTCTTCCGCGACCTGGAGCTGCCGGAGCCGGATTACCACCTGGGGGTGGGCTCCGCCAGCCACGCGGTGCAGACGGCGCGCATCATGGAGGCCTTCGAGCCGGTGGTGCTGCGGGAGCGCCCCGACTGGGTGGTGGTGGTGGGGGACGTGAACAGCACCCTGGCCTGCGCGCTGGTGGCGGCCAAGCTGCAGCCGGAGGTGGGGTGCCGGGTAGCGCACGTGGAGGCGGGGCTGCGCAGCGGCGACTGGCGGATGCCCGAGGAGGTGAACCGCGTGGTCACCGACCGCATCAGCGACCTCCTCCTCACCCCCAGCCGCGACGCGCACCCCAACCTGCGGGCGGAGGGGGTGCCGGAGGAGCGGGTGGTGTTCGTGGGGAACACCATGATCGACACCCTGCTGCGCCAGCTTCCCCGCGCGCGGGAGCGGGCGTTCGCGCAGTCGCTGGGGCTGGCGCGGGGCCGGTACGCCGCCAGCACGCTGCACCGCCCGTCAAACGTGGACGACCCCGCCGCCTTTCGCTCCGTGCTGGAGGCGCTGGCCACCGTCGCGCGGGAGATGCCGGTGGTCCTTCCGCTGCACCCGCGCGCGCGCAAGCAGGCGCGGGCGTTCGGGCTGGAGCCGCTGCTGGAGCGGCTGTGCGTGCTGGAGCCGGTGGGCTACCTGGAGATGCTGTCGCTCACCGAGGGCGCGGCGGTGGTGCTCACCGACAGCGGCGGGCTGCAGGAGGAGACGACGGCGCTGGGGGTGCCCTGCGTGACGCTGCGCGAGCAGACGGAGCGCCCGGTGACCGTGACGGAGGGGACCAACCGCCTGGCGCCCTGGCCGCTGACGGCCCAGGGGGTGGTGGGCGCCTTTCGCGACGCGCTGGCCCGCGGCGCCAGCGGCCAGCCGCCGCCCCGCCCGGAGGGGTGGGACGGCCGCGCTGGAGCGGCTGGTGCGCCGGAGCGAGCTGGCCGGGGGCCGCCTGCCGGGCGCGTTCGAC
>DATAAG010000692.1:0-3577 GCA_036260235.1 Longimicrobium sp. | reverse complement strand
CCCCCCCCCCCCCCCCCCCCCCCCCCCCCCCCCCCGCGGACGCAGTGAGATGCCTGCCCCGACGCATTCGAAGTTCTCCCCCTCTCCGCGAGGAACGAGCGGGGAGGGGGCCCCCGCGGGCGCAGTGAGTTGCCTGCCCCGACGCATTCGAAGTTCTCCCCCTCTCCGCGAGGAACGAGCGGGGAGGGGGCCGGGGGGAGGGGCCCCGCGCCCCGACGGATGTGATCGACTGAGAGAAGACACTGAAGCACACGAAGGAGTGAGAGATGGACGTCCGCGAGCGGATGCAGGACCTGTCACCGGCCAAGCGCGCGCTGCTGCTGCGCGCCATGGAGGCACAGCTGCGCAAGAGCGCGGAATTGCCGCCGCTCGTGCCCGGCGCGGCCGGCCCGCGCGCGCCCCTCTCCTCCGGCCAGCAGCGGCTCTGGCTCCTGGAGCAGCTGGCCCCCGGGGGCACGGCGTACAACGCCCCCTACGTCTTCGACCTCGAAGGCCCGCTGAACGTGGACGCCCTCCGCGCCGCGCTCGACGAGCTGGTGCGGCGGCACGCCGTGCTCCGTACCGCGCTCCGCGTGGAGGGCGGCGAGCCCGTGCAGGTGATCGAGCCGTCGATCCGCCTGGACCTCCCCGTCGTCGACCTCTCCGGCGTGCCGGAGGAGGAGGCGCAGTCCCGTGCCCGCGGCCTGGCCCGGGACGAGACGCGCCGGCCCTTCGACCTCACCCGCGCCCCGCTGCTGCGGCTCACCCTCCTGCGCTTTGCGCCGGAGCGGCACCGGCTGCTCTTCACCCTGCACCACGCGGCGGTGGACGGCTGGTCCGTGGCCGTGCTGATGGAGGAGATCCGCGCCCACTACGCCGACGCGGCGCAGGGGCGGCCCTTCTCGCTCCCCCAGCCGCCGGTGCAGTACGCCGACTTCGCCGTCTGGCAGCGCGCCTGGATGGAGGGCGAGGGGCTGAAGGGGCACATCGAGTTCTGGAAGCGGAAGCTGGCGGGCGTCACCCCGCTGGAGCTGCCGGCGGACCACCCGCGCCCGCCGGTGCAGACCTTCAACGGCGACCAGTTCCGCATCCACCTCTCCGCCCCGCTCGCCGACGGGCTGCGGGGCCGCGCGGGGGAGGAGAACGCGACGCTGTTCATGGCGCTGCTGGCCGGCTACACCGCGCTCCTGCACCGCTACACGGGGCAGGACGACGTGGCCGTGGGCACGCCCGTCGCCAACCGCCCCCTCCCGGAGCTGGAGGGGCTGATCGGCTTCTTCGTCAACACGCTGGTCCTGCGCACGGCGGTGGACGAGGGCGAAACCTTCCGCACCCTCCTGCGCAAGGCCAAGGAGACCTGCCTGGAGGCGTACGCCCACCAGGAGGCGCCGTTCGAGAAGCTGGTGGAGGCGCTGCAGCAGGGGCGCGACCGCAGCCGCAACCCGCTGGTGCAGGTGATGCTCTCCATGCAGAGCGCCGGCACCCCGCCGGTGGAGATGGCCGGGGTGCGGATGGCCTTCTCCGAGACCCTGTCCCCCACGGCCAAGCTGGACCTCCTCTTCTCCGTGACGGAGCTGGCGGACGGGCTGGACGTGGTGCTGGAGTACAACACCGACCTCTTCGCCCGCGCCAGCATCGAGCGGATGGCGGCGCACCTGCAGGCGCTCCTCACCTCGGCCGTCGCGGATCCCGATCGCCCGCTGGCCGCGCTCCCCCTGCTGGGCGCGGACGAGGAGCGGCTGCTGCGCGGCTGGGGGTGGGGCGGCGAGGCGCCGCCCACCGGCGACGCGCTGCACGCCCTGGTGCAGGCGCAGGCCGCGCGCACGCCGGACGCGATCGCCGTGGTGGGCGGCGGGCGCGAGCTTACCTACCGGGAGCTGGACGAGCGCTCCAACCGCCTCGCCCGCTACCTGCGCGCGCGCGGCGCCGGGCCGGAGGTGCGCGTGGGCATCTGCGTCAGCCGCACCCCGGAGATGCTGGTCGGCGTGCTGGGCATCCTCAAGTCGGGGGCGGCGTACGTGGGGCTGGACCCGGCGTACCCCGCGGACCGCATCGCCTACACCCTGGAGGATTCGGCCGCGCCCCTCGTGGTGGCGGAGCGCCGCACCCGCGCGTCCGTCCTCGCCTCGTACGGCGGCACGGTCGTGCTGCTGGACGACGACGCGGAGGCGATCGCGCGGGAGGACGCGGCTGCGCTGGAGGTGGAGCACCACCCGGAGCGGCTGGCGTACCTCATCTATACCTCCGGCAGCACCGGGCGGCCCAAGGGCGTGGCCATCGAGCACCGCCAGGGCGCGCAGCTGGTGCGCTGGGCCCACGCCGCCTTCCCCGACGACGAGCTGCACGCCATGCTGCTGTCCACCTCGCTCGCGTTCGACCTCTCGGTCTTCGAGATCTTCGTCCCGCTCTCCTCCGGCGGCACCGTCTTCGTGGCGCAGAACGCCCTGTCGCTCCCGGAGCTGCCGGAGCGCCACCGCGTCCGCGTGCTGAACACCGTGCCCTCCGCCGCGGCGCAGCTGGTCCGGATGAACGGCATCCCCTCGTCCATCCGCACCGTCATCCTGGCGGGCGAGCCCTTCCCCCGCGAGCTGGCGGACGCGCTGTACGCCCTGCCGCACGTCGAGCGGGTCTACAACCTCTACGGCCCGTCGGAAGACACCACCTACTCCAGCTGGGAGCTGGTGGAACGGCGGCCGGGGGGGCGGATGACGGTGGGCCCGCCGCTGCCGGGGACCAGCGCCTACGTCCTGGACGAGGCGCTGCAGATGGTGCCCGTCGGCGTGGCGGGCGAGATCTACCTGGGCGGCGCGGGGCTGGCCCGCGGCTACCTGAACCGCCCCGGGCTCACGGCGGACCGCTTCGGCCCCGACCCGTTCGGCGATCAGCCCGGCGGCCGGCTGTACCGCACCGGCGACCGCGGCCGCTGGGTGGCGCCGGGGGTGATGGAGATCCTGGGGCGGGTGGACTTCCAGGTGAAGGTGCGCGGGTACCGCATCGAGCTGGGCGAGGTGGAGGCGGCGCTTCGCCAGCACCCCGGCGTCCACGAGGCCGTCGTGGTGGTCCGCGGGCAGAGCGCGGACGAGAAGCGGCTGGTGGCGTACGTCACCGCGCGGGCCGGGTCGGAGCTGGCCGACGCGCAGGTGCGCGACTTCGTGCGCCGGCGGCTGCCGGAGCCGATGATCCCTTCCGCGGTGGTGGTGCTGGACGAGATGCCGCGCACCGCCAACGGCAAGCTGGACCGCAAGGCCCTCCCCGCGCCGCCCTCCGTGGCCGAGACCACGGTCTACGAGGCGCCGCGGACGCCCACCGAGGAGCGCCTGGCCGCCATCTGGGCCGAGGTGCTGCGCGTGGAGCGGGTGAGCCGCGACGCCAACTTCTTCGACCTGGGCGGGCACTCGCTGCTGGCGACGCAGGCGGTGGTGCGCGTTCGCGACGCCTTCAAGATCGACCTGCCGATGGGGATCGTCTTCGAGGCGCCGGTGCTGAGCGCGCTGGCCCAGCTGGTGGAGAAGGCGGAGCCCGCGCAGGAGACCGGGACGCTGAGCGCGGTGATCCCCGCCAGCCGCTCCCGCATCCGCGTGCAGATCTCCGAGGGCGG
>DATAAG010000691.1:0-5196 GCA_036260235.1 Longimicrobium sp. | reverse complement strand
CTTTCAATCCCGGAAGAACCAGCGCACGCCGAACATCGTCCGCGCGCCGGGAAGGAAGAGGCCGGGTACGTCAAAGGCAGTGCGCCGGTTGAAGGCGTTCTCCATCCGCCAGAACGCCCGCACGTCCAGCACCCGCATCTGCACGTAGATGTTGAAGATGGCGTACGCCTCCGTCAGCGCGTCGAACTCGCCGGTCGCCAGGTCCAGCGTGCGGGTGGGGCCGCGGGCCAGCACCTCCCCCCGCAGCGTGGGCTCGAAGTTCCCCTGGAAGTACAGGCCGTGGAACTCCAGCGCTGCCCGCCCGAAGCGCGAGGGGAGGTACGGCCGCTCCGGCGCCGCGGAAAGGAAGTCCGTGTAGGCGGCCTGCAGCCGCAGCTGCGGCCAGAGCAGCGGCATGTCCAGGTACGCCTCCACCCCCGTCGCCGTCTCGCCGGCCACCGGCTCCACCCCGCGCTCGAACCAGAAGCCGAACGGCGCCACCGCGTCCGCGTCGTGCACCACGAACGCCGCGCCCGCCCGCAGCGACCCGCGCGCCCACTCCGCCCCCGCGCGAAAGCCGCCGACCGTGGACTCCGTGTCCCGGAACAGGATCACGCCCAGCGTGTCCAGCTCCGGCACCTCCGGGTCCACCTCGTGCGCCAGGTTCCGGACCACGACGGTGGAGTCGCGGCGAAAGCGCAGCCCGCGGTTCCCCGCCGCCAGCGAGCCGAAGAGGGTGAAGCCGCCGAACGGCCCCGCGCGCCCCGACGCCTCCAGCTCCACCCCCGCCCGGCCGCCGAACGAGGTGGCGCGCGCCTCGCCCCACGCGGCCAGCCAGGGCGCCGGCGTGAGCTCCGCCCGCGCGGACAGCTCGGTCCCGCTGGCCGCGAAGCCCTCCTCGTCCACGCGGTGCACCCGCGCCGCGCCGGTCAGCGTCCCCAGGGGGATGTCGATCGTCGCGCGGAGCATCGCCTGCACGGACTCGTACGTTCCGGTCACCGTGTCCGTCCCCACCGGCTCCGTCCAGCTGCGCCCGGCCGCGCCGTCGATCCACACGCCGCCCTGCGCCTCGCACGCCGGCCTGAGCACCGCGGCACCGGGCGTCCGCCGCAGCGCCGCGCTGTCGCCGCCCAGCGCCGCCGTGGTGTCCGGGCACGCGGCCGGCCGGCGGCCGAAGAAGCGCCCGCGCCCCCGCAGCAGCACCTCGCCCCGGTCGAAGCTCTGGGCGGGGATGGTGAGGCCCTCCACCGTACGGTCCGTGTCGATCCCGGTGCGGCGGTACTCCACCTGCAGCGCGCGATCCGGGGCAAAGGCGTAGCTCAGCCGCGCCATCCCCGTGTTCTCGCTGAAGTCCGCGTCGCGCCGGAACCCCGCCGTCTCCACCACGTCCAGCCCCACCTGCACCAGGAAACGCTCTCCCAGCGGGCGCGCGAAGAAGCCGCGCAGCATCCGCGTGGCGAAGTCGCCCTCGCCCCCCTCCACCTGGGCGAACGGGCGGCGGTCGGAAAGGCGCAGCGTCTCCAGCTCCACGCGGGTCTCCAGCAGCCCGCGCGTCACCCGCACCTGCACCACGTCCAGCAGGGGGATGTGCTCCAGCTCCGGCACGCTCCCGTTCAGCGGCCGCATCTCCCAGCCGTCCAGGAACACGCGCATCCGCCCCCCGCCCGCGGCGAACGCCGCCACCCCCGCCCCGCGCCCCAGCCCCCCCTCGCGGGTGATCACCAGCCCGGGAATGCGGTCCAGCAGGTCCAGCAGCGTAAGGCCGTGAAAGCGCCCCATCTCCTCCGGGCCGAAGAGCCAGCTCGCCGCGCCGAACCCCGCCTGCCGCGGCTGCGGGTAGGCGGGAAAGTTGGGCGCGGGAAGGGTGGAGTCCGCCGGCACGGAGTCCGGCTTGGCGGTGTCGGGGATGGTGTCGCCGCGGACCGCCTCTCCCGGGATGGGGATGACGGCGGTGTCCTGGCGGATGGTGTCCCGCGGGACGGGGATGGTATCCTGCGCGCGAAGCTCCGCCGCCGGCAGCAGCGCGGCGGCGGAGAGCCCGGCGAAGAGGGCCGGGAGAAGGCGGCGGAACGTACTGCGAAGGATCACGCCGGCGCCGTACCCCCGTTGCCGGCCGCGCGATCCATCACCCACTGCACGAAGATGCGGGTGGGCACCCCGGTGGCGCCCTTGGTGAGGTACGAGATCTTCCCCTCGCCGTACGCCGTGCCCGCCACGTCCAGGTGCGCCCACGGCCACTCGCCCACGAACTCGCGCAGGAACCAGCCGGCGGTGATGGTCCCCGCCGCGCGCCCGCCGGTGTTCTTGATGTCGGCGTAGTCGCTCTTGATCTGTTCGCGGTAGTCGTCGAACATCGGCAGCTGCCAGCATCGCTCGCCGGTGCTCTCCCCCGCGCGGATCACCTCCGCCACGATGCCGTCGTCGTTCCCCATCACCCCCGTGGCCGCGTGGCCCAGGGCGATCACGCAGGCGCCGGTGAGCGTCGCCGCGTCCAGCATGGCGGCGGGCTCGAAGCGCCGGGCGTAGGAGATGGCATCGACGAGGATCAGCCGCCCCTCCGCGTCGGTGTTGACGATCTCGATCGTCTTTCCCCCGTGCGCGCGGACGATGTCGCCCGGCTTCATCGCCGCGCCGCCCAGCAGGTTCTCGCTGCTGGGGACGATGCCCACCACGTTCACCGGCAGGTGGAGCTCGGCGATGGCCTGCATGGCGGCGATGGTCCCGGCGCCGCCGCACATGTCGAACTTCATGTCCTCCATCCCCTGCGCGGGCTTGATGGAGATGCCGCCGGCGTCGAAGGTCAGGCCCTTTCCGACGAGCACCAGCGGCTTCTGCCCGTCCGGCCCGCCGCGGTGCTCCATGACGATTAGCCGCGGCTCCTGCTCGCTCCCCTGCGCCACGGCCAGGAGCGCGTTCATCCCCTCCGCCCGCAGCTGCTCGCGCCCCAGCACCGTCACCTTCATCCCCCGCTCCCGGCCGATGCGCTCCGCCGTCTGGCCCAGGAAGGTGGGCGTGGCGACGTTGCCGGGAAGGTTCCCCAGGTCGCGGGCCAGGTTCTCCGCCCGGGCGACGACCTCGCCCACGCGCGCGCCCTCCGCGGCAGCGCCCTGGTCCGCGCCGTCGGGAAGGAGGATGACCGCCTCGTCCAGCGCGACGGGCTCCGGCGCGTCGGGCGCCTGCGACTTCCACTCGCGGAAGTCGTAGGCGCCCAGCACCAGCCCCTCCGCCACCGCCCGCGCCGCCTCGCCCACGGGCAGCGAGGACGCGGGCAGGGCGAAGGCGAGCGAGGAGACGCGCGACTTCGCGGCCTGCTTGGCCGCGGTGCCGGCCGCGCGGCGCAGGCGCTCGCCGGTCAGTTCCCCACCCTTCGCGAGGCCGACGGCCAGGACGCGCTCCGCCCCGCCCGCGGCGCCGGCGGGAAAGACCAGCGCCGCCTCGTCGAAGCCGCTCTTCAGGTCGCCGCGGGAAAGGAGGGTGGACAGGTGTCCGCCGAGCGCCTGGTCCAGCGCCTGGAACGCCGCGTCCTGCGCGTCGCCCTCCAGCACCGGGACGACGAGAAGGGGAGTGGCGGGGCTGGAGCCGGCGGCGGAGACGGTGATGTTCATCGGGGAAAAGTGCCCAGGGTCTAGTGCCAAGGATCAAGAAACAGGGTTCACGTGCCCGGGTTCACGTGCCCAGTGTCGTTCCTTGACCCTGGGCACTGGGCACTTGATCCTGCCGTCCTCACCCCATCTTCTCGATCATCTTCCGGCCGAACTCCGAGCACGACACCTTGATCGCGCCCTCCATCAGCCGCTCGAAGTCGTAGGTGACCGTCTTCTGGCCGATGGCGCCCTCCAGCCCCTGGATGATGAGGTCCGCCGCCTCGCCCCACCCCAGGTAGCGCAGCATCATCTCGCCGGAGAGGATGACGGAGCCGGGGTTCACCATGTCCTTGCCCGCGTACTTGGGCGCGGTGCCGTGCGTGGCCTCGAAGATGGCGTGGCCGGTGACGTAGTTGATGTTGGCCCCCGGCGCGATGCCGATGCCGCCCACCTGCGCCGCCAGCGCGTCGGAGACGTAGTCGCCGTTCAGGTTCAGCGTGGCGATCACGTCGTACTCCTTCGGACGCGTGAGGATCTGCTGCAGGAAGGCGTCGGCGATCACGTCGTTGACGATCACCTGCCGCCCGTCCCGCTGAATCACCTGCCACGGCCCGCCCTCGTAGTCCACCGCGCCGAACTCGCGCCGGGCCAGCTCGTACCCCCAGTTCTTGAAGGCGCCCTCGGTGAACTTCATGATGTTCCCCTTGTGCACCAGCGTCACCGACCGGCGCCCGTGCCGCAGCGCGTAGTCGATGGCCGCGCGCACCAGCCGCTCCGTCCCCTCGCGGCTCACCGGCTTGACGCCGTAGCCCGTGGTGTCGGGAAAGCGCACCTTACGGAAGCGCGCGGCGAAGTTGTCGGCCAGCAGCTGGCGGAACTTCGCGGCGTCTTCCGTCCCCTCCTCGAACTCGATCCCCGCGTAGATGTCTTCCGTGTTCTCGCGGAAGATGACCATGTCCACGTCGCCCGGGCGCTTGACGGGCGAGGGAACGCCCTCGAACCAGCGGACGGGGCGCACGCAGGCGTACAGGTCCAGCTCCTGGCGCAGCGCCACGTTCAGCGAGCGGATGCCGCCGCCCACCGGCGTCGTCAGCGGACCCTTGATCCCCACGAGGTACTCGCGAAAGGCGTCCAGGGTGGCGGCGGGAAGCCAGTCGCCGGTCTGGTTGAAGGCCTTCTCCCCCGCCAGCACCTCCATCCAGTGGATGCGGCGCGAGCCGCCGTACGCCTTTTCCACCGCCGCGTCGAAGACGGGCTGCGAGGCGTTCCAGATGTCGGGGCCGGTGCCGTCGCCCTCGATGAAGGGAAGGACGGGATTGTCGGGAACGTGCAGCGTGCCGCCGCGGATCTCGATGCGCTCCCCGCCCTGCGGGGCGGTGGGCCGCCAGTCGCTCATGGGATCAGAACCGGGTAAGGGATGGATGACGTTTCAGCGCCGGAGCGCCGGGTTGGTGGAAGTACCTGATCAGTGCCCAGGTTCAAGTGCCCAGTACCCAGTACCTGGTGTCCTGGTCTGAGGTCTGGCGCCCACGCACTCGGTACTCGGTACTTGGGACTCATTCCTGGGCACTTGAACCTGGGCACTTGATCCTCAACGACGCGGGGCGCGGCGGGGAGCCCGCCCCCCACCCGT
>DATAAG010000690.1:0-1799 GCA_036260235.1 Longimicrobium sp. | reverse complement strand
GCAGCACCCTCTCAGGCTCAGAGGGTGTTGCCAAACCGCACCCGAGCCTTGTCTTCCTGAGGGAGGCGCCGCGCCTGCCCTGGCGTTCACACCGCACTCTGGCGCCGACCGAAGGATCTTGCCGGCAGAGCCGAGGGGCTGGCTCGTACCGCGGGAGCCAGCCCCGGGTGACGGAGAGAAGATCCTTCGGTCGCGCGCAAGCGGTTGTGTGTACGCGGTTTCCGTGCGGCGCTCCCTCAGGAAGACAACGCTCTTTCCTGGCGGTTTGGCAACACCCTCTGAGGGGAGCGCCCACCCCTGACCAGCGGCCGCGCAATCGACTGCGCGCGACCGAAGGATCTACTCCGCGTACCGTGGGGCCGGCTTCCGCGCGTGGGACCAGCCCCGCGGTTCTGACGGCAAGATCCTTCGGTCGGCGCCCCGGGTTCGAAGAACGTGCAGGTTCAGCGCGGCGCCTCCCTCAGGAAGACAATCCCGGCAGCGCAGGTTCAGGGGGAGGCGAGCAGGCCGGTGATGCAGGCGACGGTGACGATGTCGTCCGCGTCCGCGCCGCGGGAAAGGTCGCAGCACGGCTTCGCCAGCCCCTGGACGATGGGGCCGATGGCCTCGGCGCGGGCCAGGCGCTGGGTGAGCTTGTACGCGATGTTGCCGGCGTCCAGGTCCGGGAAGATCAGGACGTTCGCGCGCCCCGCCACCGGCGACCCCGGCGACTTGCGCGCGCCGACGCTCTGGATGAGCGCCGCGTCCGCCTGCAGCTCGCCGTCCGCGGGTACGCCGGGCATCCGCGCACGGAAGAGCTCCAGCGCCTGCCGCACCTTGTCGATGGACGGCCCCTCCGCGCTCCCCCTGGTGGAGTAGGAGAGGAACGCCACCCGCGGGTCGTCGCCCACCACGCGGCGGCGGGCGTCCGCGGCGGCGGCGGCGACGTCGGCCAGCTGCTCCGCGGTGGGGTCGGGGACCACGGCGCCGTCCGCGTACGTCAGCACCTCTTCCCCCGCGCCGCGGAACTCCGGCACCACCATGTAGAACGACGACGAGACGGTGCGGATCCCCGGCGCCGCGCCCACGGCCCAGAGCGCCGCGCGCAGCACGTCGCCGGTGGTGTTCATCGCACCGCTCACGCAGCCGTCCGCCTCGCCCGCGGCCACCAGCAGCGCGCCGAAGTACAGCGGGTCCGCGGACCTGCGGTACGCCTCGTCCTCGGTGAGCCCCTTCGCCTTCCGCCGCTCGTAGAGCCGGGCGGCCAGCGCGCGGCGCCGGGGATCGTGGGCCGGATCCACCAGCGCCACCCCCTGCGCCCCCAGCCGCTGCAGCTCCGCCCCGATCTCCGGCCCGCCGAGCACGGTGGGGTGCGCCAGCCCGTCCCGCGCCACGCGCGCGGCCGCCACCAGCGTGCGCTCGTCGGCGCCTTCGGGAAGGACGACGCGGCGGGGGTTCGCCTTCGCCCGCGCGTGGATGGTGTCGATGAAGCTCGTCACGATCCGCTGAACCTTTCGCGCAGCCGCCGCAGCACGTTGGGCGGCACGAACGGCGACACGTCGCCGCCGAGCGAGGCGATCTGCCGGACCAGGGAGGAGGAGAGGTACAGGTGCTCCAGGTCGGGCGCCAGGAAGACGGTCTCCATCCCCTCCCACAGGCGGCGGTTCATCAGCGCCATCTGGAACTCGTACTCGAAGTCCGACACCGCGCGCAGCCCGCGCACGATCGCGCTGGCGCGGCGGCGGCGCGCGTACTCGACGAGCAGGCCGTCGAAGGTGTCCACCTCGACGTTGGGATACTCGCTGAAGACGTCGCGGATG
>DATAAG010000689.1:0-5857 GCA_036260235.1 Longimicrobium sp. | reverse complement strand
CACTCGCCTCACCCGAAGCGCCAGCCGAGCAGGTTCCACGACGACAGCAGGAGCGCGAACGCCAGGGCGGCGACGAACGTCACGGCGTGCAGCACCAGCTCCGCGCGGGGCGTGCCGGCGCGGCGCAGGCGGCAGCCGGTGAGGGGGAGGAGCGCCGCCAGCACCGTCGCGGCGACGCCGAGGCCCAGCGCGACGCGCATCCGGGAGATCCTTCGGTCGCGCCATACGCTGTGGAGTTGCCGCAGGTTCTGTGGAGGCGCTCCCTCGGACAGCGTTTCTCTGGCAATCGGTCGACGGATCTGCGCCGCGATGGCGGATCAGGCGCGGTGGACTCCCTGCGCCCGTCGCGAAGGCAGGTTGCGCAGGGTAGGGTTCCTGGTGATATTCGTCGTCAAACGTAAGATGCGCCTCACCACCCGGTTCGGAGGACGCCATGCCGAAGCTCAGGCTGGACCTGGACGCGCTCGCCGTGGAGACCTTCGCCGCGCAGGCGGAGGACCGCACGGTGCGCGGAACGGTGGACGCACGCGAGCTCGTCGCCAGCAACGTGTACAGCTGCTGGAACACCTGCCGCTGTCCGTCGCACCACAACACCGAGTGCTGCGGCGCCATCTGACGCATCCCACCCTGCGGAGCGAGCAAGCGGGTTCGGACGCACGGAGCCTGCCTCCCGTTCAGCACCAGCAGATCCTCCGGTTGGCGCCGAAGCGCCGTGCAGGGTCAAAGGTTTGCGTGCGGCGCCTCCCCCAGGATCACACGGCTCTCTTCCCCGCCCCGATCACGATCAACCCCTCTCACTGGAGCACCCGATGCGCAAGCTGAAGCTGGAGCTGGAAGACCTGGCCGTGCAGTCCTTCGCCACCGACCGCGCGCGCGGCCTGCGCGGGACGGCGCACGCGTACGCCACCCTGCCGGACGACGGCGGCGACACCACCATCGCCCCGGGCGACACGGAGCCGGGGATGAACTGCTTCACCTGCGAGCTCAGCTGCGGCACGCGCGGCTGCTGAGCTGCTGACCGGCACGCCCGGAATGACCAGGCCGCCGCTCCGGACCGGGGCGGCGGCCTGTTTCGTTGCCGCGGGACAGCGATTGATGCTCCTTGCGGATCGGTAGTCGCCGCCATCCGCGCCAGGCGAATGAATTCGCCGCTACGACTACGTGATGTCCGCGTGCGCGGACCGCTCTTGCCGCACGCCGGTCGCTGTGTACAGCGGCCGATTCCGAGCAGTTGAGGCCCCGCGCAGACCCCGCCGGAGAAGGCCGATTGTGGATCAAAAGCGGGTACCTGGTTTCGCCTGTACTCGCCGCCACGCTTCTGAGGCGGCGATGCAGTCCGCGCAGGCGGACTTCGCGATTTCCAGCGGCGACTTCAGTCGCTCAGGCGCGGGCGCGGCGATTCCCGGTTCAGATTCGCAACAGGCATAGATCGCGGCGACAACTTCCAGACCTGCGCGGGCACCTGCGAATACACCTGCGACCCCGCGGTGGGCACCTGCTTCGGCTACACCTGCGCCGGCGCCTGCTGATCACCACAGGCTGACGCAGTTCCACGAACAAACCGGCCCGGGAGCGACTGCAGCGCTCCCGGGCCGGTTGTTCTGGTGCTGAGGTACGATGGCAGCGCCGCCGCGATCACACCCCGGCGAGCACGGGCTCCATCGCCTCCCCGGGCGCTGCCACGGCAGGCGAGGGGGAAGCGCCAGTGGTGCGCAGGGTGTGCCGCATCTCGTGCTTGAGGTTGGCCTTCACACCCGCGCAGGTGCGGTAGCCGTGTTGAATCCGGGTGAGAGGGCATGCGGCGCCCTGACACCCGGGGAGCACGTAGCAGCTCTTGCACAGCGAATCCGTTTCCCAGTGCGGGTTCACCCACCGGCGCATGTGCTCGTCCTGTAGTTCCAGCGTACCGTCGGGGTGAAGCTGGCCCACCACGTTCTCCGGCAGGTCGTAGAGCGCGATGGTGCACTTCATCAGCGTTCCCGTGGCGCCGACGATGAAGTTGAACGGGCGCGCGGCGTAGCAGACCTGTGCTCCCGGCGCCGCCATGGAATGCACACCGCCGTCCTGGTGCAGATCCAGCTCGCGGGCTTGCGCCTGCAACTGGCGCTGGTACGACTTCGCGTCCACGCCGCAGGTAGAGAGTTCGGCATCACGAGAGCCGCCCCACTTGCCTACTGCGCGAAACCGCATGGAAAAGCGCCTGTCCCCCGCGAAGTCTCCGCTCAGCGATTCCAGGAAAGGGCCCAGCATGGGGAAGTTGTCACGGTCGAAGTTCACCCGCAGGTCCACCCGGAACTTCTCGTCCCGTCGGTCGCGCAGGGAACGCAGGTTGTCCATGATGACCTGGTACGTGGGACTTCCATCGCGGCCCACGCGCTTGCAGTCGTGCTCCGCGGGGAGCCCATCCACCGTGATCTGGTAGTTGCGGCACCCCCACTCCAGCAGCTTCGTGGCGCGCTCTTCGGTGAGGAGGTACCCGTTGGTCGTCATCTGCTGCGAGAAGGGGATGCTGCGCTCCGCGGCGACGCGGTTGAACACGGGCTCCAGCTCCTCGATGGCCTCCCAACCGTACAGCGGCTCGCCCCCGAACCACGAAACCCGCAGCTCCTTGAGCTGCGGAGCGCGCTGAAGCAGCAGGTTTCGCACGCCCTGCCGCGTTTCGGGCGTCATGGTACCGCGCTCGAACTTCTCGTAGCAGTACACGCAGCGGAAGTTGCAGTCCTCGCTGGCCAGAAGGATGAGCTGCAGCGCATCCGACCGCCATTGCTGCTGCGCGTACCGGTAGCGAAACACGTCCACCTGGTCCACGTCGTCGCGCACCAGGTATCCACGCTTGGCCAGGTATTCGGCGGCGCGGTCGAGCGGCGCAGAAAGGCCCTGGGGAGACAGCCGCGCCAGAACGCGCGCGGTCTCCCGCGCCTCGAACGAGTTTACGGCGCCGCTCAGGGTATTCCACAGCAGCAAACGCCCGTCCTCGCCGACGGTGCGCGCGTTGAAGCGCGAGGGCACCCAGCGGTCCGGACGCCGGTACCGCAACTGAATCAGCGAGGGTGAAGGCTGCGGGACCGACCCGCGGTCGTAAGGCGACACCGTCATGTCGATCGTGGGCTTCATTTCACCACTCCTGATGAGTACTACGTGGCCGCATGTAGGGGGCGGAGGGACGATTCGAGGAGGCGCGGCTCCGTCCCGGGCGCAGGCGCCCGGGACGGAAAGACCGCCTCAGTCATCGACAGGAGCCACCACCACGGTGCAGCCGTTGTTGACGGTGCAGCCATTGTTGACGTCGTCGACACCGTTGCCGCCCGACACGTTCTCCAGTTCCTCCGTATCGAGCTCCTGGTCGTCGAGGTTCTGGGGGGTAGTCTGCTCGGACATGGGGACACTCCTGAAGGGGTAAGACGGGACGGCGCAGGAAGAGCCTGCGCCGCTCGCCTGGAGGCAGTTTGCATTCCATGAGTCGTTTTTCACGCCAACTATGGAGGAAACGTAGGTTTACACTTCTGGAGCCACGGCACTACAGGGCAGATACATAGAACCCCGTCTCTATTTTCTAGGGTGGATTCCCGATCCTTTAGAAGCTAAACACATGTGTACAGACCGGGCGGGCGGGGCGGCGCGCGCCGGACGGAATCCGGGGGATCGCCCCCGAATCGTGCCGCCCTGCAGATCCCTCTCCGCCCTGGCGGGGCCCTCCATCTCCTCTGTCACGGGCCTTGTCACGGACACCCCGCGGGGTGTTAGTTTCCCCGGCGGACAGGATGGACCCGGGCCGGGACGGTGCCTATGGACCTTGGATTGAAGGACCGCGTCGCCATCGTGACGGGCGGCAGCATGGGGCTGGGGCGGGCCATCGCGCGGGAGCTGGCGCGTGAGCGGGCGCGGGTGGTGGTGGCCGCGCGCAACGAGCAGCGGCTGCAGCGCGCGGCGGAGGAGATCCGCCGCGAGACGGGCGGGCAGGTGATGGCCGTCCGCGCCGACATGACGCGCGCCGAGGACATCCGCGTCCTGGTGGAGCAGACGGTGGAGCGCTGGGGCGGCGTGGACGTCGCGCTGGCCAACGCGGGCGGGCCGCCGGGGACGCGCTACGAGTCCACCAGCGCCGAACAGGTGGAGCGCGCGGTGGAGCTGAACCTGATGAGCACCGTGCGGCTGGCGCAGGAGGTGACGCCGCACATGCGGGTGAAAGGGTGGGGCCGCTTCATCGCCCTCACCTCCGTCTCCGTCAAGCAGCCGCTGCCGGGGCTCATCCTCTCCAACACCGCCCGTGCCGCCGTGGTGGGGTGGGTCAAGACGATGGCGACGGAGCTGGCGCCGTTCGGCATCACCTGCAACGTGGTGGCGCCTGGCTACATGCGCACCGGCCGCGTGGAGGAGCTGGCCGCCGAGCGGGCGGAGAACGAGGAGCGCGGCATCGACGAGGTGCTGGCGGAGATCGGCGGCCGCATCCCCATGGGGCGGATGGGGAACCCCGAGGAGCTGGCCGCCGTCGTCGCCTTCCTGGCCTCCGAGCGCGCGTCGTACCTCACGGGTGCAACCATCCAGGTGGATGGCGGATTCGTACAGGGAATGCTGTGAGGAGGAGTACCTAGTGCCAAGTGCCCAGTATCAAGTGCCTGGTTCCCGATCCCGGTGCTGATCCGCTCCCCTGTCCGCCGGTCGATGAAGTTCGCCGTCCCGATCGTCCTTGCCGCGCTGGCCGTTCCCGCCGCGGCGCAGTCCGCCGATCCCCCGCCGCCCCGCCGCACTCCCTCGTCCGCGCCGCGCGCGTGGGAGGAGTGCGGGATCGCGGGGCTGCAGAACCTCCGGCGCAACCCCACCGCGGCCGAGCTGCGCTGCCGCTTCGGCGGCGAGGGGCCGGGGGAGTTCGGGCTGCTCTCCTACCTGGACGTCCCCGTGTACCGGCCGGTGACGCCGCTCCCCGGGACGCACGTCGTGGGCGTGCCCGGGATGCCGCACCCGGCGCCCGGCGAGAGCTACGAGCAGTGGGAGTGGCGGGTGCTGCGGACCACGTACGGTCCCGGCGTACGCAACGTGCACAACGACCTGGCGCAGCTGGACCCCGTCTTCGAGTCGATGATCCGCCGCTTCGAGCGGGAGCTGCGGGCGCGCGGCGTGTACGCGCGGCGGCGGGAGACGTACCGCACGGCGGAGCGGCAGGCGTGGCTCTTCCAGCAGGGGCGGTCGCGGCCGGGGTCGTTCGCCACGACGACGCTCACCTCGTGGCACAGCCGCGTGGACCGGCTGGGGCGCCCCGCCGCGCGCGCCGCGGACTACGAGGTGTCCGCGGCCACCCTGCCGCGCTTTCACGCCATCGCCGCGGAGATCGGGCTGCAGAGCTACGGCGCGGACAGCAACGACCCCGGCCACGTCTACCTTCCCGACCCCGACGCGGCGGTCGGCATCGAGCTGGCCGTCCTCCGCACCCTGCCGCGGGTGATGCACGTCACCCTGGCGACGGGGCGGCCGGAGGGCGAGTGGCAGCCCCCGGGCGCGGCGGAGGAATGGCGCCGCCGCACCCGCGACTTCCTTTCGCGTCCGGTGCCCTTCTACCCCACCGTCCAGCCGCCGGTGATCCGCATCGAGGAGCGAGTCCCGGTGGAGAGGCCTCCGCCGCCCGTCCTCCACCCGCAGCCGGCGGACGGAGCGCGGGAGGATTCGATCCGGGAAGGATGAGTCCCGCGCCCGGGCTCGCCCCCTCCGGGCTCGCAAGACTCGCCCACCTCCCCCAAAACCCGTGGGGAGGTTGAACTTCGATCCCGTTTTCGCCAGGGATCTCACTGCGCCGGGGGCCCCTCCCCCCGGCCCCCTCCCCGCTCGTTCCTCGCGGAAAGGGGGAGGAGGCAATCGCGCCGGG
>DATAAG010000688.1:0-8998 GCA_036260235.1 Longimicrobium sp. | reverse complement strand
TCCGGCACCCCGCTGGGCGACCGCTTTCGCGTGGACAGCGCGGGCGGCGTGGTGGCCATCGGCGAGCTGGGGATCGGCATCATCCCCGCGACCGGGTGCGGCTACCGGATGATGTGGCACCCGTACCGGGGCGCCTTTCGCGCCGGCACCACCGACGACAACGGCGCCTGCGACTACTGGGACGACGCCAACGTCGGCTTCTACTCGTGGGCCGGCGGGCACCTGACCAGAGCCACCATGTTCACCTCCTTCGCCTTCGGCGACGACGTGAGCGTGACCGCGGTGTCGGCCGCGGGCTTCGGCGCCAGCAACGACGTCAGCGGCACCGCCGGGTTCGCCGCCGGCGCGGCCCACAACTGCAGCGGCTTTGCCTGCGTGACGCTGGGCTACACCAACACGGCCACGGGCCAGGGCTCCGTGGCCATCGGCTACCGCGCGACGGCGGACGCCAACTACGCGGTGGCGCTGGGGCACCGCGCCAGCGCCAACGGGAAGACCGGCTCGTTCACCTGGGCGGACCAGTCCACCACCGACTCGCTGGAGAACAGCGCCAACAACTCCTTCCAGATCCGCGCGGCGGGCGGGGTGCGCCTCTACACCAACGCCACCACGACGACCGGCGTTTCGCTCGCCGCCGGCGGCAGCTCGTGGGCGGTGATCTCGGACGTGAACCGCAAGGAGAACTTCCTGTCGGTCGACGGCGAGGACATCCTCGCCCGGATCCGCAGCCTCCCCGTCACCACCTGGCGGTACATCGACGAGGAGGACCGCGCGGTGCGCCACATCGGCCCCATGGCGCAGGACTGGGAGCGGGCCTTCGGGTTCAGCGGCGACCCCACGACCATCAACATGAGCGACTTCGACGGCGTGAACCTGGCCGCCATCCAGGCGCTGGACCGCCGCACGGCGGGACAGGAAGGCCGCATCCAGGCGCTGGAGGCCGAAAACGCTCGGCTGCGCGAGCAGAATGCGGCGCTGGAGGAACGCCTGCGCCGGCTGGAGGCGCTGCTGCCCACGCCGTAGCAGAACGGACGAAAACCCGGTAGATTGGGGGCGGGAAAGCCAGGGGGCTTTCCCGCCCTCTCGTTGTCCCCTGCTTTCCGTCTCCCCGTCCTCCTCCCCCTGGAGCCGTCCCGATGAAACACCTGCTTTCGGCCTCGCTGCTGGTCCTTTCCGCCGCCCTGGCCGCCCTTCCCGCGCCCGCGGCCGCGCAGAGCGACATCCTGCTGCGGCTGCGCTCCGGCAGCCCCCTGGGCGACCGCTTCCGCGCGGACTCGGCCGGCGGCGTGGTGGCCATCGGCGAGCTGGGAATCGGCATCATCCCCGCCACCGGGGCGGGGTACCGGATGATGTGGTATCCCTACCGCGCGGCGTTCCGCGCCGGCGGCACCGACGACGGCGGCGCCGGCAACTACTGGGACGACGCCAACACCGGCTTCTACTCGTGGGCCGGCGGCAACCTGACCATCGCCAACTCCTTCGCCAGCTTCGCCTTCGGCGACCAGGTGGAGGTGCTGGCGGTGGACGCGGCGGGCTTCGGGGCCAGCAACACCGTCACCAGCGGCGGCGTGGCCGGCTTCACGGCGGGGGCAGCGAACACCTGCGGAGGCAGCTACTGC
Organism: Longimicrobium sp.; assembly: GCA_036260235.1. Lineage (GTDB taxonomy): Bacteria > Gemmatimonadota > Gemmatimonadetes > Longimicrobiales > Longimicrobiaceae > Longimicrobium. Next base: position 7,379 of record DATAAG010000688.1, on the reverse strand, counting down.
ATGGCGCTGGGCTACACGGCCAACGCCGGCGCCATCGGCTCCGTCGCCATCGGCTACCGGGTGACGGCGGACGCCGCCTACGCGGTGGCGCTGGGGCACCGCGCCAGCGCCAACGGCAGGACCGGCTCGTTCACCTGGGCGGACCAGTCCACCACCGACTCGCTGGAGAACAGCGCCAACAACTCCTTCCAGATCCGCGCGGCGGGCGGGGTGCGCCTCTACACCAACGCCACGACGACGACGGGCGTTTCGCTCGCCGCCGGCGGCAGCTCGTGGGCGGTGATCTCGGACGTGAACCGCAAGGAGAACTTCCTGTCGGTGGATGGGGAAGACATCCTCTCGCGGATCCGCAACCTCCCCGTGACCACCTGGCGCTACATCGACGAGGAGGACCGCGCGGTGCGCCACATCGGCCCCATGGCGCAGGACTGGGAGCGGGCCTTCGGCTTCAGCGGCGACCCGACGACCATCAACATGAGCGACTTCGACGGCGTGAACCTGGCCGCCATCCAGGCGCTGGACACGCGCACGGCGGGACAGGAGAGCCGAATCCGGGCGCTGGAGGCGGAAAACGCGCGGCTGCGCGAGCAGAACGCCGGGCACGAGGCGCGCATCCAGGCGCAGGAGGCGGAGAACGCCCGGCTGCGCGAGCAGAACGAGGCGCAGGAGGAACGCCTGCGGCGGCTGGAGGCGCTGCTCCCCACGCCGTAGCCGGGCGGGCGGAAATCCTGTAGATTGAGGGGTGGGAAGGCCATGCGGCTTTCCCGCCCCTGCCGTTTTCCCTGCTTTCCCATCCGTACCCTCCCCCCCTGGAGCCGTACATGAAGCACCTGATTTCGGCCTCTCTGCTGGCCCTGTCGCTGGCGCTGGCCGCCGCGCCCCCGCAGGCGGAGGCGCAGAGCGACATCCTGCTGCGCCTGCGCTCCGGCAGCCCGCTGGGCGACCGCTTTCGCGTGGACTCCGCCGGCAGCGTGGTGGCCATCGGCGAGCTGGGCATCGGCATCATCCCCGCCACCGGGTGCGGGTACCGGATGATGTGGTACTCCTACCGCGCCTCGTTCCGCGCCGGCGGCACCGACGACAACGGCGCGTGCGCCTACTGGGACGATGCCAACCAGGGATTCTACTCGTGGGCCGGCGGCAACCTGACCACGGCCAGCCAGTACGCCACCTTCGCCTTCGGCGACCGCACGGTGGCCAGCGCGTCGTACGCCATCGCGTTCGGGCAGCAGACCGAAGCGAGCGGCCAGTACGCGCTGGCGCACGGCTACCAGAGCAAGTGCCAGGGCAGCTACTGCCTGGGGTACGGCTACATCTCCAACGCCGACGGGCAGGCCGCCATTGCCATGGGCTACCGCAGCACGGCGGACGCGGACTACTCGGTGGCCATCGGCTACCGCGCCAGCACCAACGGCCACTCCGGGTCGTTCGTCTTCGCCGACTTCTCCACCACCGACAGCGTGGAGGCCAGCGCCAACAACCAGTTCATGTCGCGCTTCGCGGGCGGCTACCGGCTGTACACCAACGCCACCGAGACGGTGGGTGTGAGCCTGAGCGCGGGCGGCAGTTCGTGGAACGTGATCTCGGACGCCACGCGCAAGGAGCACTTCCTCTCGATCGACGGCGAGGACATCCTCTCGCGGATCCGCACCCTGCCGGTGACGACGTGGCGGTACATCGACGAGGAGAACCGCGCCGTCCGCCACATCGGGCCCATGGCGCAGGACTGGGAGCGCGCCTTCGGGTTCAGCGGCGATCCGACGTCCATCAACATGAGCGACTTCGACGGCGTGAACCTGGCCGGCATCCAGGCGCTGGAGCGCCGCACCGCCGGGCAGGAGACCCGCATCCGAGCGCTGGAGGCGGAGAACGCCCGGCTGCGCGAGGAGAACGCGGCGCTGCAGGCCCAGCTGCGCGAGCAGAACGCGGCCACGGAGGAGCGGCTGCGCCGGCTGGAGGCGCTGCTCCCCACGCCGTAGCCGGGCGGCCGGAAATCCTGTAGATTGACGGGCGGGAAAGCCACGCGGCTTTCTCGCCCGCTCGTCTTTTGCCCTTCCCCCCGTCGCGTCTCCCCATCCCCGGAGCCGTCCGATGAAGCACCTGCTTTCCGCCTCGCTGCTGGCCCTTTCCGCCGCCCTCGCCGCCGCGCCCGCGCCCGCGGCCGCACAGAGCGACATCCTGCTGCGCCTGCGCTCCGGCAGCCCCCTTGGCGACCGCTTCCGCGTCGACTCGGCCGGCAGCGTGGTGGCCATCGGCCAGCTAGGCATCGGCATCATCCCCGCCACCGGGTGCGGGTACCGGATGATGTGGTACTCGTTCCGCGGCTCGTTCCGGGCCGGCAGCACCGACGACGGCGGCGCGTGCACCTACTGGGACGACGGCAGCCACGGCTTCTACTCGTGGGCCGGCGGCAACCTGACCATGGCCAGCGCCTACGCCACCTTCGCCTTTGGCGACCGGACGGTGGCCAGCTCGTCGTACGCCATGGCCTTCGGCCAGCAGACGGAGGCCACCGGCGCGTACGCGCTGGCGCACGGCTACCAGAGCAAGTGCACGGGCAGCTACTGCCTGGGGTACGGCTACATCAGCAACGCCGCCGGGCAGGCGGCCATCGCCATCGGCTACCGGGCCACGGCGGACGCCGACTACTCGGTGGCCATCGGGCAGCGCGCCAGCACCAACGGCCACCCCGGCTCGTTCGTCTTCGCGGACCAGTCCACCACCGACAGCGTGGAGGCCAGCGCCAACAACCAGTTCATGTCGCGCTTTGCGGGCGGCTACCGGCTGTACACCAACGCCACCGAGACCGTGGGGGTGAGCCTGAACGCCGGCGGCAGCACGTGGAACGTGATCTCCGACGTGAACCGCAAGGAGCACTTTCTCCCGGTCGACGGCGAGGACCTCCTCTCCCGCATCCGCTCGGTGCCCGTGACGACGTGGCGGTACATCGACGAAGAGAACCGCAGCGTCCGCCACATCGGCCCCATGGCGCAGGACTGGGAGCGCGCCTTCGGGTTCAGCGGCGACCCCACGACCATCAACATGGGCGACTTCGACGGCGTGAACCTGGCCGGCGTCCAGGCGCTGGAGCGCCGCACCGCCGCCCAGGCCGCCGAGATCCAGACGCTGCGCGCCGACCTGGCCGCCCAGCGCGAGGAGAACGCGGCGCTGCGGGGTCGGCTGGAGTCGCTGGAGGCCCGGCTGCAGCGGCTGGAGGCCGCCGGCCGCACGCCCTGACCCGCGGCGCGTGAACCAACCGGTTCCCTCGTCCCGCCCGTGCCGCCATCCGGGGGAGCCCCGGGTGGCCGCACGGGGAGCGCGGCGCTCGGGGGGCCCGTGCAGAGCCCTCTGCAGCCTGACCCCTCGCCCACCCCTGCGTGGAGTGCATTCGATGAAACACCTCGTACGGACGGCGATCCTTGCCGCGCTCGCGGCCATCACGGCGGTGCCCGCCGCGGCCCAGTCCGACATCCTGCTGCGGCTGCGCTCCGGCTCGCCCCCCGGCGACCGCTTCCGCGTGGACAGCGCGGGCGGCGTGGTGGCCATCGGCGAGCTGGGGATCGGCATCATCCCCGCCAGCGGCGCGGGGTACCGGATGATGTGGTACCCGTTCAAGGCGGCGTTCCGCGCCGGCGGCACCGACGACGGCGGCGCCGGCAACTACTGGGACGACGCCAACGTGGGCTTCTACAGCTGGGCCGGCGGCAACCTGAGCAAGGCCAGCGCCTTCGGCACCTTCGCCTTTGGCGACGAGGTGGTGGTGACCGGGGTGGACGGCGCGGCGTTCGGCGGCAGCAACACGGTAAGCGGCACCGCCGGCTTCTCCACCGGCGCCTCCAACAACTGCACCGGCTTTGGCTGCGTGGCCATGGGCTTCACCAACACCGCCGGCGGGCAGGGGGCGGTGGCCATCGGCTACCGGGTGACGGCGGACTGCGACTACTGCGTGGCGCTGGGGCACCGCGCCAGCGCCAACGGCCACGACGGCACGTTCGTGATCGCTGACCAGTCCACCACCGACTCGCTGGAGGCGAGCGCCAACAACCAGTTCAACTCGCGGTACGCCGGCGGCTACCGCCTGTACACCAACGCGACGACGACCACCGGCGTGAGCCTGAACGCCGGCGGCAGCTCGTGGAACGTGATCTCGGACGTGAACCGCAAGGAGAACTTCCTCTCCGTCGAAGGCGAGGACATCCTCTTCCGCATCCGCAACCTCCCCGTCACCACCTGGCGCTACATCGACGAGGAGAACCGGAGCGTCCGCCACATCGGGCCCATGGCGCAGGACTGGGAGCGCGCCTTCGGGTTCAGCGACGACCCCACGACCATCAACATGAGCGACTTCGACGGGGTGAACCTGGCGGCCATCCAGGCGCTGGAACGGCGCACGGCGGAGCTGCGGGAGCAGGTGGCGGAGCGCGACCGGCGCATCGAGAGCCTGGAGGACCGCATCGCCCGGCTGGAGGCGCTGGTTGGGGCGCAGGCCGCGGGGCAGCCACCGCGGTAGAAGGCTTCGCGCAGCGGTCGCGGAGGCCAGGAGAGAGGGCGCAGAGGGCTTCCCGGCCTCTGCGCCCTCTCCTTGCTCGTGCCCCGCCGCACCTTCCCGCGAAGAGTATCCCTGGAAGAACAACGGCGAGTGGTACAGAGGAACGGACAAAAGCCAGAGGAACAGAGGAAACGGCAGATGATACCCTGTTCCTCTGGCTGTTCTCCGTTCCTCCTGTACCTCCGGTTCTTTCGCGATCTGGGATGAAACACTCTTTTACCCGCGTGGCACCGGGTTCGGCACTGCACTGAATCAGATGGATTCGCTCTCTCGTAGAGCGCAGGGGAACAGGAGCGGATCGACGCGTTCTCCTGCTGCCCTGCTGCATTTCCGGGTGGAGACTTCTTGTCGGGTTGCATGACCTGGATGCCGGAAGATTTACAAAATCTGACAAAAAACGTGCCCGTGAACAGGTGAGGGCTTTCCAGAAAACTGCTCCGTCCGCCTTTCTGCCGTGCCACACCGCCGCGCGCGCGCCCGTGGTGTCGCTCCGCTGGCGGAGTCGATGCAACGGTATGCGGGCGGGGAATCTTTCACGGAGGCACCGGTGACTCCGGCGGCCAGACACCTGTTTCCGCTCCCCGCTCCGCTGGCGACGATCCACCGCGGCCGGGAGCCCCGTGCCACACATCCGCGTAACAGTAGGTCCGCAAGCAGGCAATCTGCTGCGAAAATCCTTGCTCCCGTAAGGCGACGCGATTACCATGGCGCGCGTGCGCATGCGCGCATCCTCGCTGGCTGGCTTCCCGTACGGGAGTGCTCATGTCTCAACACGCAGATCGGCCCACGGCCACCAAACCCTCCCCCCGCCCCTGGGTTCCTCCCCGCGTGGAGGACCTGACACGCCTGACGGACCTCACGCTGCAAAGCATTCCGGGGAACTGCGGCATTCCCGGAAGCGGCAGCACCTGCTTCTGACCGGGTCATGCCATGAACGCGGTGACGCCGCCCCGGGCCGGAGGCGGGTGGGCCGGGTACGCCCCGCCCCGTGAGGAACCACCAGGATTGCCGATTCGTCGCGCGAACGCCGGAACCGCTCCAGCGCCCGCGGGCCGCGGCCCGTGCCGCCGCCGCGCCCAGCCAATCACCCCAGCACCCTGTGCGTCATGAAACCAGCCCTTCGCGTCTCATCGTGGCTCGCCACGGCCGGGCTCGGGACGGCGCTCTTCCTGGGCGCGTGCACCGACCGGGGCGGCTCGCCGACCACCGATCCGCCCCCCATCGACGGCCCCCCGGGCGAGCCGGTGATGCTGCAGGCGCTGGAATGCCGCGTGACGGTGGCCAGCCGCCAGATGCAGTGCGCCACCGCCACGCCGCCCAGCGGGCCCAGCTACCTGATCGTGGGCAACCAGAACGTGTACGTCACGGTGACCAACACCAACGTGAACCACGACCCGGGGACGGGGCAGTTCACCACCGACGTCACGGTGCGCAACCTGATCCCGCAGCCGCTGGGCACCACCGACAGCACCGCCGCGCTGGCCCCCGACCCGGCCGGCGTGCGCGTCTTCTTCTCCACGCCCCCCGCGGTGACCGCCGGGAGCGGGACCGTCACCGTGGTGGCCGACGGGCAGGCCTTCTTCACCGAGGCCAACCAGGACTACTACCAGTACAACACCGTGCTGGAGCAGTTCGAGGTGAGCGCGCCCAAGACCTGGCGGTTCGACGTCTCCCCCGGGGTGGAGGCGTTCTTCTTCGCCGTGCTGATCGCGGCGGCCGTCCCCTGGCCCGACGGCTACGTGCTGATCACCGGCAACTTCAACGTGCGCTCCGGCGCCGAGCGCCAGCTCACCGCCCGCGCCTACAACGCCGTGGGCGAGCTGGATCCCGTCCAGCCCGCCTTCACCTGGATGGCGGTGGACAGCACCCGCGCCGAGGTGGACGGCACCGGCCTGGTGCACGGCCAGCGCGCCGGCACCACCGACATCGTGGCCACGGAGGTGGGCGGCGCCGGCCGGCACGGCAAGAAGCCCGTCATCGTGGCGCCGATCCGGCGCACCTGGACGGCGGCCGCCGGCACCACCGACTGGCACACCGGCGCCAACTGGCTTCCCGACAGCATCGTCCCCGTGCCCACCGACACGGCGGTGATTCCCGCGGCCCCCGCGGGCGGCGCGCTCTTCCCCACCCTGGTGGCAGACGCCGAGATCGGCGGGGTCGAGGTGGACGTGGCCCCGGCGCTCATCAACATCGGCGCCTTCAACCTGTCGGCCAGCGGCGACGTGCACACCGCGAGCGGTGGGATGATCACCGGAACGGTGGGGACGCTGAGGCTGACCGGCATCGCCCGCACCGTCGGGGGCACCTTCCCGCGCGTGCTGGTGACCGGCACCTACTCGCTGGACGCCAACGTGACGCTGAACCACCGGCTGCGCATCCAGGGCGGACGGCTGCGCAGCACCAGCTTCCGCGTGCGGGTGAACAACCCGTAGCCGCGGCAGGGCTCGCGAAAACCTGGAGGGGCGGAAGGCCCGCCCCCCACGACACCAAGGAGAACCGACGATGATGAAGCGCGCGCTCTTTGCCCTGGCTGCCACGGGGCTCTGCATCCTGGACGCACCCGCCGCCGCGCAGTCCGACATCCTGCTGCAGCTGCGCTCCGGCTCGCCGCCCGGCGACCGCTTCCGCGTGGACAGCGCCGGCGGCGTGGTGGCCATCGGCGAGCTGGGGATCGGCATCATCCCCGCCAGCGGCGCCGGGTACCGGATGATGTGGCACCCGTCCCGCGCGGCCTTCCGGGCCGGCGGCACCGACGACGGCGGCGCGGGGAACTACTGGGACGACGCCAACATCGGCTTCTACAGCTGGGCGGGCGGCAACCTGACCATCG
>DATAAG010000687.1:0-7422 GCA_036260235.1 Longimicrobium sp. | reverse complement strand
GGTGGGGCGTCGCCGCGCCCTCGGTGGGCACCATGACGCGGGTGCTGGCGCGAGTGCTGGACGCCCGGGCGGAGCCGCAGCTCTTCGCCGCCCGCCCGGATCCCCGCGCGCGGACGGCCTCGCCCGTGTGCGATGCCCCGGCGGCGGCGAGCATCGCCCCCCGCTACCACCGGCCCCGGGTCGCCGGGGAGTACGTCGCCCCCCGCACGGAGACGGAACGCCGGATCACAACGGTGTGGGAGGACCTGCTCCTGATCGGCCGGATCGGGGTGCACGACGACTTCTTCTCGCTGGGAGGCCACTCGATCCTGGCCACCCAGATCCTGGGGCGCCTGCGTGAGACCCTGCAGGTGGAGATGGCCCTCCGCCAGCTCTTCGAGCACCCCACGGTTGCCGGGCTCGCCGCCGCCGTGGACGAGTTCGCCGCGTCGGGGCGGCGGGGGTATCCCCCCATCGTCCCCCTCCCGCGGGACCGGCCCCTCCCGCCCTCCTTCGGGCAGGAGCGGATGTGGCTCCAGTGCACCGCGGACCCGGAGAGCCCGCTGTACAACGTCCCCGATTTCCAGCGGATGACCGGGCGCGTGGACCCGGGGGCGCTGCGGCGCGCCCTGGCGGAGACGATCCGCCGGCACGAGGTGCTGCGCACATCCTTCCGAGTGACGGACGGCGTGCTGGAGCTGGCTCCCGTCCCCGCCCCCGAGGTCTGCCTCTGCGTCGTCGACCTGACCCGGCTGCCCCGCGAGGCGCGCGAGCCCGAAGTGTGGCAGCGCCTCCCCGAGACCGTCCGCCGCCCCCTGGACCTCGACTCCGGCACGCTGATCCGCTCCCACCTCTTCCGTCTGGACGACGAGGACCACGTCTTCGTCCGGGTGCTGCACCACATCGCCCTGGACGGGTGGTCCGGCCAGATCTTCTGGCGCGACCTCGCCACCCTGTACCAGGCCTTCGCGGCGGGCCGCCCCTCGCCGCTGTCCGAGCCGGAGCTCCAGTACGCGGACTTCGCCGCCTGGCAGCGCGAGTGGATTCGGGGCGAGACGCTGGACGCGCTGCTCGCCTACTGGACCCGCGAGCTGGAGGGGGCACCCCACTTCCTGGACCTCCCCACGGACCGTCCGTTCCCGGCGATCGAGGACCACCGCGGGTCCACCATGGACTTCTACGTGGACCGGGAGATGACCACCCGGCTCCAGGAGCTGGCGCAGCGCGAGGGGGTCACGCTGTACATGGTCCTCTTCGCTGTCTACCAGCTGGTCCTGCACCGCTGGACCGGCCAGGACGACATGCTCGTCGGGGCGCTGGCCGCAAACCGCCTGCACCCGCAGACCCACGATCTGATGGGGTACTTCCTGAACACCCTGCCGCTGCGGGCGCGGGTGGGCGGGGACCCCGACTTCCGGGAGCTCCTCGGCCGGGTGCGCGACGCGACGCTGGGGGCGGACGACCACCAGGACCTTCCCTTCGACCTCCTCCTGAAGGAGCTGCGGCCGGAGCGCGACGCCAGCCGCAGCCCGCTGGTGCAGACCATGTTCGTGCTGCAGCAGCGGATCCGCCACGGGGCCGCCCCGGCGTCGATCGCGGGGCTGCGGCTCGACACCGTGGAGCTGGACTGGGGGACCGCGAAGTTCGAGATCGGGCTCCTCGCGGACGAGCTGGACGACGAGATCACCCTGCTCCTGGAGTACCAGTCCTCGATCTTCGACCGATCCACCGCCGTGCGCTTCGCGGCGCACTACCGCACCGCGCTGGAGGCCATCGCCGGGGACGCGGGGCTACGCCTCTCCGCCGTCCCGATCATGGACGGGGCCGAGGCGCGCCAGCTCCTGGTGGAGTGGAACGCCACCAGGGTGGAGTACCCGCGGGAGGAATACGTACACGACCTGATCGCGGAGCAGGCGGCGCGCACCCCCGACGCGGTGGCGGTGGTCTCGGACGACGGGGCGCTCACCTACGCCGAGCTGGAGCGGCGGAGTGGCCGGCTGGCGGAGTTGCTCCGGAGCCGCGGCGTCGGTCCCGAGATCCGCGTGGCGCTCTGCATGGAGCGCGGGACGGAGTTGGTGACGGCCGTCCTGGGCGTCCTCCGGGCGGGCGGCGCCTACGTGCCTCTGGACCCCGCCTACCCGGCCGAGCGCCTGGCACTCATGCTGGCCGATGCCGGCGCCGCCGTGCTCCTGGCGCAGGCGTCGCCGCGCGATTCGCTCCCCGACTTCGCGGGGGAGGTCGTCTGCCTGGACGACCACCACGAGGAGATCGGCTCCGGGCCCGCCGGGGCGCCGCCGGCCGGGATGGACGGCCGCAACGCGGCGTACGTGATCTACACCTCCGGCTCCACCGGCACCCCCAAGGGCGTGGTGGTGGAGCACCACAGTCTCGCTGCCTTCGTCCGCGGCGTGCGCGACACCTTCGGCCCGGGGCGGGGCGAAGTGGCCCTCGCGGTGTCGAGCTTCGCCTTCGACATCTGGGCCTTCGAGGTGCTGGCCCCGCTCACCGCGGGCGCCACGGTGCGCCTCCTCCCGGCGGAGCGCGTCCGGGACACCACGGTGCTGGCGGATGAGCTTCGCACCACGAGCGCCGTGCACGCGGTCCCCGCGCTGATGCGGCAGGTGGTCGCGGCGGTGCGGCGCGCCGACGGCGCGCTGCCGGGGGTGCGGCGCGTCTACGTCGGCGGGGAAGCGGTGCCGCCCGATCTGGTGGCGGAGATGTGGGAAGTCTTCCCGTCCGCGGAGCTGCGCATCCTCTACGGCCCCACCGAGGCGACGGTGCTGGCGGCGAGCCACGCCGTCGATCCGGAGGTGCCGCCGGCCGGACAGATGGTGGGCCGCCCGCTGGGGAACGTGCGCCTGTACGTGATGGATCGGTCGGGGAGCCCGGCGCCGCTGTGCATCCCGGGCGAGCTGTGGATCGGGGGAACAGGTGTGGCGCGGGGGTATCTCGGCCGGCCGGAGCTGACGGCGGAGAAGTTCGTCCCCGACCCGTTCTCCGGGGAGCCGGGTGCGCGGCTGTACCGCTCGGGAGACCGGGTGCGCTGGCGGGCGGGCGGGGAGATCGAGTTCCTGGGCCGGGTAGACCAGCAGGTGAAGGTGCGCGGGTTCCGCATCGAGCCGGGGGAGGTGGAGGCGGCGCTGGAGCGGCACCCCGATGTCCGGGAAGCACTGGTGCACCTGCGCGAGGAGGTCCCGGGCGACCCGCGGCTGGTGGGGTACGTGGTGCCGGAGGAGGAGAGGGAAGCGCCGTCGCCGGCGGAGCTGCGCGGCTTCCTGGCGGGACGGCTCCCCGAGCACATGGTGCCGGCGGCGTTCGTGGCGCTGGAGCGGCTCCCGCTGACCCCGACAGGGAAGATCGACAGGCGGGCGCTGCCCGCGCCCGAGCGTCCGGAGAGCACGACCACCGTTGCACCGCGCACGCCCACCGAGGAGCTGCTGAGCGGGATCTGGGCGGAGGTGCTGGGGCTGGAGCGGGTAGGGGCGGAGGAGAACTTCTTCGCGCTGGGCGGTCACTCGCTGGTGGCCACTCAGGCCGTCTCGCGGGTGCGCCAGACGTTCGGGGTGGACCTGCCCCTGCGGGCACTTTTCGAAGCGCCGACGGTAGCCGCGCTGGCCGAGCGCATCGAAGGCCTGCGGCGGACCGGAGCGACCGTCGTGCCGCCGATCGGGCGGGTACCGCGCGGGGGGCCGCTGCCGCTCTCGTTCGCGCAGCAGAGGCTCTGGGTGATGGACCGGCTGGACCCGGGGAGTGCCGCCTACAACATGGCCGGGGCGCTGCGGTTGCGTGGCCGGCTGGACATGGCGGCGCTGCGGGCGAGCCTGGGCGCGCTGGTGGAGCGGCACGAGGCGCTGCGCACCACGCTCGACGAGCGCGACGGCGCGCCGGTCCAGGTGATCCATTCCTCGGTCCCGGTTCCGCTGGCGGTCGTTGACCTCTGCGGCCTGCCCGCCGCGGCGCGGGAGCGGGAGGCGGAACGGCTCGCCGGGGTGGAGGCGCTGCGCCCGTTCGACCTCGCGCGCGGGCCGCTTCTGCGGAGCACGCTGCTGCGCCTGGCCGGGGACGACCACGTGTTCTGCTTCACCCTGCACCACATCGTCGGCGACGCGTGGAGCATGGAGGTGCTGGTGCGCGAGGTCTCCGCCCAATACGCCGCCGCCCGGCGCAGCGAGCCGGCGCGGCTGTCGGAACTGCCCATCCAGTACGCCGACTACGCTGTCTGGCAGCGTGGGTGGCTCAGCGGAGAGGTCCTGGAGGCGCAGGTCGGCTACTGGAAGGTGAGGCTGGCCGGGGCGCCGCCGCAGCTTGAGGTCCCCACCGACCGTCCGCGCCGGGCGGGGCAGGGCGTGCGCGCCGGATGCGATTCGTTCAAGGTCCATCCCCGGGTGGCCGCGGGGCTGCGGGCGCTCTCGCGGCGCGAGGGGACCACACTGTTCATGACGCTGCTGGCCGCGTGGCAGGCGCTGCTGTCGAAGTACTCGGGCCAGAACGACGTGGTGGTGGGCACTCCGGTCGCGGGACGGACGCGGGTGGAGACGGAGGGGCTGATCGGCTTCTTCGTCAACATGCTCGCCCTGCGCACCGACCTGGCGGGAGACCCCACCTGGGCCGGGCTGCTGGGCCGGGTACGCGGGGGAGCGCTGGGGGCGTACGACCACCAGGACCTGCCCTTCGAGCGTCTGGTGGAGGATCTGGGCGTGGAGCGCAGCCTGGAGCACAGCCCGGTCTTCCAGGTGATCTTCGCCCTGAGGTCGTCGGACGGCGACGGCACGCGGGATGAGCTGGAGGAGCTCACCCTGGAGCCGTTCGCCGGGGGCGAGCGCGTCGCCAAGTTCGACCTGGACCTGGCGATCACCGACGAGGGCGGAGAGATGAGCGCGGCGCTCGTCTACCGCGCCGCTCTGTTCGACCCCGTGACGATCGCGCGCCTGGCGGGGCATTTGGAGGTGCTGCTGGAGGCCATGGCCGCTGAGCCGGAGCGGCGCCTCTCCGGGGTCGCGCTGCTGAGGGACGCGGAACGCGCGCAAGTGCTGGAGGCATGGAACGACACCGCCGCCACGTACCCGCGGGCCTGCGTGCACGAGCTGGTCTCGGCCCAGGCATCCCGCACTCCCGAGGCCGTCGCGGTGGTCTTCGGAGGCCGGACGCTCACCTACGCCGGGTTGGAAGGTCGATCGAACCGCCTCGCCCACCACCTGCGCGGCCTGGGTGTGGGTCCGGAGGTCCGCGTCGGCGTGTGCCTGGAGCGCACGCCGGAGCTTGTCGTCGCGCTCCTCGCCGTGCTGAAGGCCGGCGGCGCCTACGTCCCGCTGGACCCGGCGTACCCCGGCGAGCGCCTGGGACACATGGTCGAGGACGCACAGATCTCGCTCGTCCTCACGTCCAGCGCGCTGGCGGGGGTGCTCCCGGAGAGCACGCGTACGCTCGCGCTCGACACCGTTCGCGCAGTCGTGGATGCCCGGCCCGCCGACGTGCCGGAAAGCGGCGTGGAGCCCGAGAACCTGTCGCACGTCATTTTCACGTCGGGATCCACGGGCCGCCCCAAGGGCGTGATGATCCGCCATGACTCGACAGTCGTCCTGCTGCACTGGCTGCGCGACAACGTCACGGACGAGGAGCGATCCTCCGTGCTCTTCTCCACCTCGATCAACTTCGACGTCTCCGTGGCCGAGGTCTTCGGCACCCTCTGCTGGGGCGGCAAGCTGGTCCTGGTGGAGAACGCCCTGGAGCTAGCGACGGTCGCTGAGCCGGTGGTCTACGCCAGCATGGTGCCGACAGCCACGGCCGAGCTGTTGCGCCTGGGCGGCATCCCCGCGAGCGTGCGGACGCTCAACCTGGGTGGCGAGCCGCTGCCCAACGAGCTGGCGCAGGCGCTATACGCCCTGGGCACCGTAGAGAAGGTCGGCAACCTGTACGGACCCACCGAGGACACCACGTACAGCACGTACTCGCGGGTGCCACGCGGCACCGACCGGGTGCTCGTCGGCAGGCCGGTCGCGAACACGCAGGCGTACGTGCTGGACATGCACCTGCAGCCGGTGCCCGTCGGGGCGGTCGGCGAGCTGTACCTGTCGGGCGACGGGCTCTCCCGCGGCTACGCGGGGCAACCGGAGCTGACCGCCGAGCGGTTCCTGCCGAACCCGTTTGGACCGGCGGGATCACGGATGTACCGGGTGATGGACCGAGCGCGGTGGACGGCCGCGGGAGAGCTGGAGTACTTCGGGCGCACCGATTTCCAGGTGAAGGTGCGCGGCTTCCGCATCGAGCTGGGGGAGGTGGAGACGGCACTGCGTGCGCACCCCGGCGTGCGCGACGCTGTCGTAACCGTCCGCGAGGACGTGTCGGGAGAGGGCAGGCTGGTGGCCTACGTGGTAGCGGACGGGGACACGGCCGTGGGCGATTCCGTGGAGATCCGTACCCGCCTGAGGACGCGCCTGCCGGAGTACATGGTGCCGGCGGCCGTTGTGGTGCTGGATCGGCTTCCGCTGACCGGCAGCGGCAAGATCGACCGGCGGACGCTCCCGGCGCCGGAGTGGAGCTCGGCGACGGCATACGTGGCGCCGCGGACGGACACGGAGGACGCGCTCGCAAGCATCTTCGGCGACGTGCTGAAGCTGGAGCGCGTGGGAGTGGAGGACGGGTTCTTCGAGCTGGGCGGCCACTCGCTGCTGGCCACGCGCGTGATCTCCCGGGTGCGGGAGGCGCTGGGCGCGGAGGTGCCGCTGCGCGCTCTGTTCGAGGCGCCCACCGTCGCGGCATTCGCCGGGTACGTGGATGCCGCGATCGCCTCTCAACGCGGGGTCGATACACGGATCCCCCTCCGCAGGGGCGAGGGTCCGGCGCCGCTCTCCTTCGCGCAGCAGCGGCTCTGGTTCATCCACCAGCTCGATCCGCAGAGCAGCGCCTACAACATGCCCAGCCCGCTGCGGCTGCGCGGCAGGCTGGACGTGGTCGCGCTGCGCCGCAGCGTGTCGGAGGTGGTGCGCCGCCACGAGGCCGTGCGCACCGTCCTGCGCGACGACGGAGGCGAGCCCCGGCCGGTGGTCCTTCCCGCGGCGCCCGTACCCTTCCCGCTCCTGGACCTACGCGGACTTCCGGAAGCCTCCCGCCATGGCGAAGCGTTGCGCCGGCTCGCGGAGGAGGGGCTGCGCCCCTTCGACCTCGTGCGCGGACCGCTGCTGCGCGTGCTGCTGGTGCGGATCGCCGAAGAGGAGTGGGCACTCTGCTTCACCCTGCACCACATCGTCAGCGACGGCTGGAGCATGGGCGTGCTGGTGCGCGAGGTCTCTGCGCTCTATGGCGCCTATTCGCGTGGGCAGGCGTCGCCGCTGCCGGAGCTGGAGCTGCAGTACGCCGACTTTGCCGCCTGGCAGCGCGCGTGGCTCACCGGCGAGCGGCTGGAGGCGCAGCTGGCGTACTGGCGCGAGAAGCTCCAGGGCGCTC
>DATAAG010000686.1:0-4667 GCA_036260235.1 Longimicrobium sp. | reverse complement strand
GGCACTTGAACCCTGGCACTTGATCCTGAAAAAACTGGGGCGCGGCGGGGTGCCCGCCGCGCCCCCATTGCGCGTTCGCCCTTCGGCGAGTTCAGCGCTGCTCCAGGGGCGTCACCTTGAGCCCGCGCGGGCCCAGGTAGTCCGACCCCGGCCGGATGAGGCGGTTGTCGGCGTACTGCTCCATCAGGTGCGCCGTCCACCCCGGCATGCGCGCCAGCGCGAACACCGCCGTGAACAGGTCCATCGCGATCCCCAGCGTGGTGTACACGGAGGCCGAGAAGAAGTCCACGTTCGGGTAGATCTTCTTCCCCTTCTTCTCCATCTCCTCCGCCATCACGCTGCGGATCTTGTCCGACAGGTCCAGCCAGCGGGTCTCGCCGGCCTCCTGCATGATCTTGTCGGCCAGCTCGCGCAGCACGGTGGCGCGCGGGTCGGTCGCCTTGTACACGCGGTGGCCGAATCCCATGATCTTCTTGCCGCTGGCCAGCGCGTTGCGCACCCAGGTGCCCGGGTCCTCGCCGCTCTCGTCGATCTCGCGGAGCATGTTCATCACCTCCACGTTGGCGCCGCCGTGGCTGGGCCCCTTGAGGGTGCCGATGGCGGAGGTGATCGCGGAATAGACGTCGCTCAGCGTGCCGGCGGTGACGCGCGCCGCGAACGTCGACGCGTTCATCCCGTGCTCCGCGTGGAGAACGAGCGCCACGTCCATCGTGCGGCAGCGGGTGTCGTTGGCTTCCTCGCCGTTGAGCATGTAGAGGAAGTTGGCCGCGAAGCTCAGCCCCTCCCTGGGCTGCAGCGGCTCCTTGCCGTTCCGGATGCGGTCGTACGCGGCGACGATGGTGGGCGTCTGCGCCGTCAGGAACAGCGCCTTCTGCCGCACCGACTCGGGCGTGATCTCGTCCGCCGTGGAGTCGAACATCCCCAGCGCGCTTACGGCGGTGCGCAGGGCAGCCATGGGGTCCGCGTCTTTCGGGTAGGCGCGGAGCATGTCCAGCACCTCGGGCCGCAGGGTGCTCTGTGCCTGCAGCTGCCCGCGGATCTCGTCCAGCTGCTGGCGGTTGGGCAGCTGCCCGTTCCACAGCAGGTAGCAGACTTCCTCGAACGTGGTGTTGCGGGCGAGGTCGTCGATGTCGTACCCCGCGTAGATCAGCTCCCCCACCTCGCCGTTGATGTCGCTGAGCCGCGACTGCGCGACGACGACCCCCTCGAGACCCTTGGCAGCCATTTCGACTTTCTCGGACGCGTTTGCGAGACTACATTTTTGCCGGCCCGCGGCCGGTGCGCGGCGTGCGCCTGCCGCACGGTCCGGGCCAGAGCGGGGCCAACATAGCGATGCTCCCGGGCAACCCGCAAGCGCGCGCGCGGCCCGGTTTTGCAGGGGGCGCGGTGAGCGCCGTTCACCCCGGGGCGAAGGGCTTTTGGAGGCGGAGAGCGACGCGGACGACGTGCGGCGGGTGCTGCGAGGCGACGCGGCCTGGTACGAGGTGCTGGTGCGCCGCTACCAGGAGCCGCTGTACCGCCACGCCTACGGCATGCTGGGCGATCCCGACGCGGCGGCCGACCTGGTGCAGGACTCGCTGGTCAAGGCGTACACGCGCCTGGACACCTGCGACCCGGACCGGTTCGCCGCGTGGCTCTTTCGCATCCTGCGCAACCGCTGCAAGGACTACCTCAAGAGCCGCCGGCGGCGCGACGTCCCCCTGGTGGACGACGGCCCCCACGCCGCGCCCCTCTCCGACGACCCGGTGGTGACGCTGGAGCGCACGGAGCTGGGCAAGGTGGTGGCGGATGCCCTCGCCCGCATCCCCGAGCCGCAGCGCGAGGCCTTCCTCCTCAAGCACGTGGAGGGCCGGTCGTACGAGGAGATGGCGGAGCTGCTGGACGCCGGCATCAGCGCCCTCAAGATGCGGGTGATGCGGGCCCGCGAGGCGCTGCAGGAGCTGCTGAAGGACCGGGTGTAGGAAGAAGTGCGTTAGTGCGTTAGTGCGTTAGTGCGTTAGTGCGTTAGTGCGGAGCCCGCGCCTGAGCGGGTGAAACGCAGGTTTTTCCAGGCGCCGGCGCCGATGGGACGTACCTTGGCCCGTGGCTGCTGTCAGGGCTCCTCCACGCTCATCCCCGGCACCTTCATCCGGAACCCGATCATGACTCGTCCCTCGGTCCCCGCGGCTGCACTGCTGCTGGCCCTCTGCTGCGCGTGCGCACCGAACCAGGCGAGCGCGCCGCAAGCGTCGCGGGACGCGCGGCAGGGCGAAGCGAGGGGGCAGGCGTCCCCATCCACCACCGTGTGGCAGGTGTCGCCGTTCGCGCTGCTGGTGCGGGGGCACTTCGACGGCGTGGTCACCGCGGGCGAGGTGCGGCGGCACGGCGACATGGGCGTGGGCGCCGCCGACGCGCTGGACGGGGAGATCGCCTTCGTGGACGGGAGCGTCTACCAGTTCATGCCGGGCGGCCGCGTGCAGCGGCCGGATCCTTCGCTGCGCATTCCCTTCGCCATCGTGACGGAGTGGACCGGGGGCGCCAGCCTGCGCCTGCCCGCGGGACTGCAGTACGCCGCGCCCCTGCTGCCCGACGTGGACGCGCGGCTACCCACGACCAACGCGTTCTACGCACTCCGGCTGACGGGAACGTGGAGCGTGGTGCGGGCACGCACGTTCAGGAAGCAGGACCGGCCCTACCCGCCTCTCGGGCCCGCCATGGCCGACACGTTCACCTTCACGAACGTGCAGGGGACCATGGTGGGGTTCCGCGAGCCCTCGTACGTGGACTCCCTGAGCGTTCCCGACTACCACCTGCACTTCGTCACCGCCGACGGCACCCGGGGCGGCCACGTCAACGGCTTCACCGCGCGCGACGTGCTGCTCCAGTACTCCGAGCGGCCGCACTTCACCCTCCACATGCCCCCCGGCGCGGCCGCCTCCGGATCCCCGCGCTGAGGCGGCTGAACCCGCCGCTGGGAAAGCCACGAGCCCCGTTACGCCCGGGGATGGGGGCGGGTCGCTGCCGGAGCGATCCATCCACATCCCGGCAAAGTTCAACCTCCCCCAGGGTTGTTTGGGGAAGTCGGCGAGTAATGCGAGCCCGGACGGGGTGCGGAACTCGCCGCCTGCCTGGAAGGCCCGATCGGTGTCTACACCCCCTCCCGCGCAGTTTGCGGGAGGGGGTGGCGCGCTCTCAGGCGCCGCCGGGGGCGGGCCCCGCCAGCGACTCGCGGGTGATCTCCGCCAGGGAGCGGCAGCCGGCCAGGCCCATGGTCAGCTCGAAGTCCGCCAGCAGGTTGCGGATCACCTCGCCCACGCCCTCCTCCCCAGCGATCGCAAGGCCGTAGACGTAGGGGCGGCCCAGGCACACGGCGCGCGCGCCCAGCGCCAGCGCCTTGAACACGTCCGCCCCCCCGCGGATCCCGCTGTCCATCAGCACGGGAACGCGCCCGGCGACCGCATCCACCACCCCCGGCAGCGCGTCCAGCGCGGCAATGGCGCCGTCCACCTGCCGGCCGCCGTGGTTGCTGACGATCACCCCGTCCATCCCCGCGTCCACCGCCTGCCGCGCGTCGTCCGGGTGCAGGATCCCCTTGAGCAGGATCGGCAGCTTCGTCAGGCCGCGGAGGAACGGCAGCTCGTCCCAGGTGAGCGACGGGCGGGAGTAGGTGGCGATGAACTGCTGCACCGCCCGCAGCGGCTCGGCGCGGCGGACGTTCTTCAGGAACCCGCCGGGGTGCGAGCGGGTCAGCTCCGCGAAGGTGCGCAGGGAGGAGAGGTTGACCGTGCGCTTCGCGTCCCCGGCGGGACCCTCGGGCGGCGGGCCCTCCAGCAGCCCCAGGAAGACGGGGTCCGTGACGTACTGGGCGATCCCGCGGCCGCGGAGGAAGGGGAGGTACGCCAGGTCCAGGTCGCGGGGGCGCCATCCCAGCATCGTCGTGTCCAGCGTGATGACGATGGCGGAGCAGCCGCACGCCTCCGCGCGCCGGACGAAGCTCTCCACCAGCGCGTCCGACTTGCTCCAGTAGAGCTGGAACCACCGCGGCGCGTCGCCCATGGCGGCCGCGCACGCCTCCATCGGCCGCGACGCCTGCGAGGAGAAGATCATGGGGACTCCGGACGCCGCGGCGGCGCGCGCCACGGCCACGTCCGCCTCCGGGTCCGCCATCTCCAGCACCCCGATCGGCGCCAGCAGCACCGGCGAGGGGAGCGTGGTGCCGAAGAGCTCCACCGTGGTGTCGCGGGCGGAGACGTCGCGCAGCATGCGGGGCACGATGCGCCAGCGCTCGAACGCCGCGCGGTTCTCGCGCATGGTGCTCTCGGAGCCGGCGCCGCCCGCCACGTACGCGAACGCCTCGTCGCTCATCGCCTCGTCGGCCGCGGCCTCCAGGCGCGCCGCGTCCACCGGCACCGCCGGCGTCTTTCCCGCCACCCCCGCCAGGTAGACCTCCGCCTGCCGCGCGATCGCGCCGGGCCGCTCCGCCATCGTCCCCCTCCTCGTCCGGAATCAACGAACGAAAGATGGCCTCACACAGAGTCAGCGGAGTCGGCAGAGGCGAGCTCCGTTGACTCCGCGTGAGGCTTCTTTTCCTACCGCGTGAGGCGGTAGATGAGCAGCGCGGCGCGCTTGATCTGAAGCGGCAGCGTCTCCAGGTCCACGCGCTCGCCGGGCGTGTGCGCGCCGCTGCC
>DATAAG010000685.1:0-6840 GCA_036260235.1 Longimicrobium sp. | reverse complement strand
ACCATCCCGCCCGGCGTGCATCCCCACCTCTTCCTCTTCCTGGAGGTGCCGGACGGCGAGGTGGACGTGAACGTGCACCCGGCCAAGGCCGAGGTGCGCTTTCGCGACCGCACCGGCGTGGAGCGGGTGATCGAGGAGGGGGTGCGCGAGGCGCTGGCGGGGTGGGAGAGCACGCCCAGCATCGGCGCGCGGGGGCCGGCGGAGCAGCCGTTCGCCTGGCGCCAGCCGCCCCCCGGCTACGGGACGATGACGGTGCGCGAGACGCCGCCCGGCACGTGGGGGAGTGCGCCTCACAGTGCCCAGGGGAGCGCACCCCTTGCGCCAGCGGAGAGCGAGTCCGCGCCGCAGATGACCCTCTTCGTCACGGGCGGGGGCCCGGCGGCGCCGGAGGCGGAGGGGAACGGCGGGGGCGCCGGGATCCCGCCGGACCTGTTCGCCGGCGCGACGCCGGTGATGTGGCAGGTCCACAACACCTACATCCTGGCGGAGACGCGCAGCGGGCTGGTGATGGTGGACCAGCACTCCGCGCACGAGCGGGTGCTGTACGAGGAGATCGTCCGCAGCTTCGACGGCGGGGTGGGCGCGGAGAGCCAGCGGCTGCTCTTTCCCCTCACCATCCGCCTGTCGCCCGCGGAGTACGCGCTGGTGGAGCAGATTCGCGGCGTGCTGGAGCGCGCGGGCTTCGAGGTGGAGCCGTTCGGCGGGCGGTCGATCATCGTGCACGCCGTGCCGAACCCGCATCCCTACTTCGACGCGGAGCGCTGCCTGCGCGAGATGATCGCGGAGCTGACGGACGGGTCGGCGCTGGTGGACAGCGCGCGCACGCAGCACCAGCGCATCGCGCTCTCCATGGCGTGCAAGGGCGCCATCAAGGCCGGCCAGAAGCTGAGCCAGCAGGAGATGGCGGAGCTCTTCGACCGGCTGTTCGCGACGGAGCTCCCCTACCACGACATCCACGGCCGCCCGACGGTGATCCAGCTCTCGCTCGCCGAGCTGCACCGGCGGTTCGGGAGAAGTGCGTAAGCAGTGCGAGAGTGCGAGAGTGCGAGAGTGCGAGAGTAACTGCGTCAGGTGCGCCGTAGCGGGCTTCCTGCCGCCCGCCGAGGGCCCCCCTCTCCCGGCCTCTCCCCCACAAACTGCGTGGGGGAGAGGGGAACCTCACCCTCGCGCCGGGATTGTCATCCTGAGGGAGGCGCCGCGCAAAACCGTCGTCACGCGAAAAAACCTGGCGCCGACCGAAGGATCTGCTCTCCGCTCGCTGGTGACCCGCTTCGTCGCGCCGCACTCGCCCCCACAGTCCGCGAAGGCGGACTTTGCGCCTTTCCAGCGGCGAATTCATTCGCTCCCGGAGCGGGTGAGCCTGGCGCCGAACCCCGCCCATGCCTGACCTCCCGCGCGCCCTCGCCATCGTCGGCCCGACGGCGTCGGGAAAGACGGCGCTCTCCATCGAGGTGGCGCGGCGGCTGGACGGCGAGATCATCTCCATGGACTCGCGGTCCGTGTACCGCGGCATGGACGTCGGCACGGCCAAGCCGACGCCGGAGGAGCGCGGCGAGGTTCCGCACTGGGGAATCGACCTGGCGGAGCCGTCGGAGCGCTTCAACGCGGCGCGGTGGGCGGCGTACGCGCGCGAAACGATCGCCGGGATCCGCGCCCGCGGCCGCGTGCCGCTGCTCGTCGGCGGCACGGGGTTCTTTCTCCGCGCGCTCACGCATCCCATCTTCCAGCAGCCGCCGCTGGACGAGGAGCGCCGCGCGCGCCTCACGGAGTGGATGGAGCGGCAGCCGGACGGGGAGCTGCACCGCTGGCTGGCCGCGCTGGATCCCGAGTCCGCGGCGCGGCTGCGCGACTGGGGCGGGCGCCAGCGGCTGATGCGCGCGCTGGAGGTGCCGCTGCTCACCGGGCGCACGCTTCCCTGGTGGCAGCGCCACTCTCCGCCCGCGGAGGCGCCCGTGCCGGTGCTCCCCTTCGTCCTCGAAGTGCCGCGCGAGCGCCTCTTTCCCGCCATCGACCGGCGGGTTACGGAGATGGTGGACGCGGGGCTGATCGAGGAGGTGCGCGGGCTGGTGCAGAAGTACGGCGAGGACGCGCCGGGGCTGAACGCCCACGCGTACATCGAGCTCTTTCCGTACTTTCGCGGCGAGCGCACGCTGGACGAGGCGCTGGACCTGGCGCGCAAGAACACGCGCGACTACACGCGGCGCCAGCTCACCTGGTTCCGCAAGCAGCTCCCCGAAGGGGCCGTCTGGCTGGACGCCACCCGCCCGCGCGCGGAGCTGGCGGAGGAAATCGTCAGGGAATGGCGCGCGCGCGGCAGTGCCCAGGACCAAGTATCCAGTGCCCAGTAAACGGCCTCGGCACCGGGTACTCGGCACCAGGTACTGGGTACTGGGCACTTGACACTGGGCACCGGGCACTCGCTTCTCCATGAAAATCGGCATCACCTGCTACCCCACCTACGGCGGCTCCGGCGCCATCGCCACGGAGCTGGGGATCGAGCTCGCGCAGCGGGGGCACGAGATCCACTTCATCTCGTACGCCCAGCCCTTTCGCCTGCCGCACTTCATGGAGCGCGTCTTCTTCCACGAGGTGGAGACCACGCGCTACCCGCTCTTCGAGCACAACAACTACTCGCTCTCCCTCGCGGCGATGATGCACGACGTGACGGTGCGCGCGGAGCTGGACCTGCTGCACGTGCACTACGCCATCCCCCACGCCACCAGCGCCTGGATCGCCAAGGAGATGCTGGGCGCCGGGCACCCGCTGCGGATCGTCACCACGCTGCACGGGACGGACATCACCCTCGTGGGGCAGGAGCGCTCGTACTTCGACATCACCCGCTTCTCCATCCAGAAGTCCGACGGCATCACCGCCGTCTCCGCCTTCCTGAAGCGCGAGACGGTGGAGCGCTTCGACGTCTCCGGCGACGGCATCGAGGTCATCCCCAACTTCGTCGATCCGAAGCTGTACAGCCGCGGCTCGTATCCCTGCCGCAAGGAGACCTTCCTGCGGCCGGACGAGATGCTGGTGATGCACGTCTCCAACTTCCGCCCCGTCAAGCGCATCGCGGACGTGGTGCGCATCTTCGCGCGGATCCACGAGCGGGTCCCCTCCAAGCTGGTGTTCGTGGGCGACGGACCCGAGCGGCCGGTGGCCACGGCCGAGGCGGAGGCGCTGGGGATCACCAGCCGCGTCATCTTCCTGGGCAAGCAGGACACCGTGGCGGAGCTGCTCACCTGCGCGGACCTGCTCCTCCTTCCCTCGCAGAACGAGTCGTTCGGCCTGGTGGCGCTGGAGGCGATGGCCAGCGGCGTTCCCGTGGTCGCCACGCGCGCCGGCGGCCTGCCGGAGGTGATCGAGGACGGCGTGACCGGCCACCTGGGCGAGGTGGGCGACGTGGAGGCGATGGCGGATGCCGCCGTCTCCATCCTGACCGACGACCAGAAGTGGGTGCGGATGAGCGTCGCGGCGCAGAAGGTGGCCGCGGAGCGCTTCGGCGCGGGCGTGATCGTCCCGCAGTACGAGCGCTACTACCAGCGCGTGATCGACGGGACCGCGCAGGAGCCCGCGGCGATGGCGGCCGGAGGGGACGACTGATGCCGCTGCCGCCCAGCGCGCTGGCGCTGATCGACGCCGCCCTGGCCGAGGACGTGGGCCCGGGCGACTTCACCACCCTGTGGACCGTCCCCGCGGAGCGGCGGGCGGAGGCGCGCATCGTCGCCAAGGCGTCCGGCGTGGTGGCGGGATCGGAGGTGGCGGTGGAGGTCTTCCGCCGCGTCGATCCGTCGCTCGAGGTCGAGGCCGTGGCGGCCGATGGGGCGGCGGTGGAGCCGGGCGAGCTGGCGATGGCCGTCCGCGGGTCCGCGCGGTCGATCCTGACCGCCGAGCGGACGGCGCTCAACTTCATGCAGCGCCTTTCCGGCGTGGCCACGGTCACGCGGGCGTACGTGCGGGCGGTGGAGGGCACCGGCGCGCGGGTGATCGACACGCGCAAGACCACGCCGGGGATGCGCGCGCTGGAGAAGGCGGCGGTGGTGGCGGGGGGCGGCGCCAACCACCGCTTCGGCCTGCACGACATGGTGATGATCAAGGACAACCACATCGCCGCGGCGGGCGGGATCACCGCGGCCGTCGAGGCGGTGCGGCGGCGGAACGACCGCGGGCTGCGCGTGGAGGTGGAGACCACCACGCTGGACGAGGTGCGCGAAGCGATCGCGGCCGGCGTGGACCGCATCATGTTCGACAACATGAACGTCCCGCTGATGCACGAGGCCGTGGAGCTGGTCCGTGCCGCCGACCCGCGCCCGGAGACGGAGGCCTCCGGCGGCATCACCCTGGAGACGATCCGGGCCTACGCGGAGACGGGGGTGGACTTCATCTCCATCGGCGCGCTGACACACTCGGCGCCGTCGCTGGACCTGTCGCTGCAGCTGCGCGCGGCCGGGTGACGGACCGGCCGGCCGATCGCTGGGAGGGCTTCTCAGCCGCCGAGCTCGCGTCACGCTGGGGGCTCCCCGCCGTGCACCTCTACGCCCGC
Source organism: Longimicrobium sp. (assembly GCA_036260235.1). Classification (GTDB taxonomy): domain Bacteria; phylum Gemmatimonadota; class Gemmatimonadetes; order Longimicrobiales; family Longimicrobiaceae; genus Longimicrobium. The sequence continues at coordinate 2,303 of DATAAG010000685.1, read as the reverse complement.
GTGGGCTCGACCAACGACGCGGCGCGGGCGCTGGCGGACGCGGGGGCGCCGCACGGCACCCTGGTGATCGCGGAGGAGCAGACGGCGGGGCGGGGAAGGAGCGGGCGCGCCTGGTCGTCCCCGCCGGGGCTGGGGGTGTGGATGTCGATGGTGGCGCGCCCGGCCTCGCTCCCCGCGCCCGGCCTGCTGCCGATCCTCGTCGGGCTGGCGGCCGCGGAGGCGATCGACCCGTTCGTGAAGCCGGCGATGACGCAGGTGAAGTGGCCCAACGACCTGCAGCTGGCCGGGAAGAAGGTGGCCGGCATCCTCTGCGAGGGGAGCTGGGACGGCGGCGAGCCCGGCGCGGTGATCGTGGGCGTCGGGATGAACGTGCTGCACGCGCCGGACGACTTTCCCGACGAGGTGCGCGAGACGGCCACCAGCCTGCGCATCGCCGCGTGGTGGAGCCCGCCGCGCGCGGAGGTGGCCGGCGCCGTCGCCTCCGCGGTGATGCGCGCCCTGGCGAGCCCCCCCGCGCAGCTCAGCGGCGCCATGCTGGACGCGCTTCGCCGCCGCGACGCGCTGGAGGGCCGCCCCGTGCGCGTCACCGGCGCGACGGAGACCGCGGGCACCGCGCTGGGCATCAGCCCCGCCGGCGCGCTCCTCCTCCGCACCCACGCGGGCCGCCTGCAGACGATCACCTCCGGGACGGTGCGGCTGGCGGGGTAGGCACCGGTCCGGGGGCGTGGATCGCCTGTCCCAGAGGAGCGGTCCGCTACCAATGACAGCCACACCTTCAGCATTGGCGCCGCGGTTCGGAAGGAACAGAGTGCGCGTCCGTGGCGTTTTCTGGACGGACTTGACGCAGCTGACGAGGATGCTCATCGTTGAGGAGCATCTGCGCACCCTGCAACCGTGTGAGTCATGGCAACCCAGACCAGGCGGCGCCGTATCGCCCCCATGTGGAAAGCCGGCCTTCGTCGCGGCCGCGAACGAAACGAGACCACCCTCATGCTGCAGCGGTCTCCGGTGATGCAGGAGAGGCTGCGTCGCGCGGAGGAGCAGCTCCGCGCGTGGGGAGTTGTGTTTGAGTGGCCGCATGTGAAGCAGCCGTTCGACTATGACCGCCGCTAGGCGCCGCGCTGCCGCCTACGTACGATCGCCTGCCGTTCCCGCGGAAGATCGGCAGGCGATTGTGCTTCGGGCGTTCAGAGAGGAACCTGGCCTGGTGGATCAAGTCAGACCCGCGCACCGCGCTGCGAGTCATGCGCCTGGTCGAGGAGATCGTTCGTGATCCGTTCACCGGTTCAGGCAAGCCAGAGCCGTTGCGGCATCGACTCCCCGGCGAGTGGTCCCGGAGGATCACGGACGCGCATCGTCTGGTTTACCTTGTCCAGGGAGCCGCTATCCACTTCCTCGGGGCTCGCACGCGCTACGGAGAGCGCTGACGCGCCATCGGTATCCGGACCTTTGCACCCTTCTCCCATGGACCTGGTTTTCGACGTCGGCAACACGGAGACGGTGATCGGGTGGTTCGAGGACTCCACCCTCCGCGGCCACTGGCGCGTCTCCACCGACGGCCGCCGCACGGCGGACGAGTACGGGCTGATGCTGACGCAGCTGATCGCCGCCGCGGGCGCCGCGGGGGAGCCGGTGCGCGCGGCCACCATCGGCTCCGTGGTCCCCGCGCTCACCCTCACGCTGGCGGAGGCGTGCCGGCGCTACCTGCGCGTGGAGGCGCAGGCGGTGAGCGCGCGCACGCCGCTCCCCATCCGCCTGGACGTGGAGGAGCCGCTGACCGTGGGCGCCGACCGCATCGTCAACACGCTGGCGGCCATGCGCATGTACGCGGCCGACACGGTGGTGGTGGACCTGGGCACGGCCACCACCTTCGACTGCATCACCCGCGAGGGCGTCTTCATCGGCGGCGTGATCTCGCCGGGGGTCAAGACGGCGGCCAGCAACCTCACCGAGCGCACCGCCAAGCTGCCCCGCGTGGAGCTGGTGCCCCCGGAGCGGGTGATCGGGCGGCGCACGGAGGCGTGCATCCAGAGCGGCGTGTTCTACGGCGCGGTGGACGCCATCGACGGCACCGTCGCCCGCATCCGCGAGGAGTGGGGGACGGACGAACTGCTCGTCGTCGCCACCGGCGGGCTGGCGGAGCTGGTGGGCCCCTACTGCCGTACCGTGGAGAAGATCGAGCCGTTCCTTACGCTCTACGGGCTGGAATTCGCGCGCGAGCACATGGCCGGTGTGTCGTGAGCACCCCGTTCACTACATTCCGCCAGCAGACCGGGTCTCACCGCAGAGACGCGGAGGGCGCG
>DATAAG010000684.1:0-11553 GCA_036260235.1 Longimicrobium sp. | reverse complement strand
GACCCGTCCGCGGCGCCATCACCCAGCTGGGCCATTTCCGCGGGGCGGCCCCCTCGGGGGGAGCACCGCGGACCACGGCACCGCGCCCCGGACGACCGGCGATCGCACCGAGACTCCTCACGGAGCCGAGGCGCCGCCGCCGGGCGCCGCCGGTCCGCCCTCGGGCGGCATCTGGATGACGATGCACGAAGCCAGCAGCGCCGCCGCGGCGACGCCGGGGAGCCATCGCATGCTCATCCCTCCTGTGAAAAGCGGGTCAGCAGCTCCATCATCCGCACGTCGTACGGGTCCGCGGACGGGTCGTCGTCCGCGATGTCGTAGTTCTGCTGCGGCGTCTCCAGGATCAGGGGAACGCCGCGGCTGCGCGGGTCCGCCAGCAGCCAGCGGAACGGCTCCGCGCCGATCCCCCCGTCGCCCAGCAGCACGTGGCGGTCGCGGTTGCTGGCGAAGGCGCCCTCGCTGTCGTTCAGGTGAAAGAAGCCCGGCCGCTCGCCGATGGTCTGCTCCCACTCGTCCAGGATCTCCTTCTGCCGGGCCGGCGACTCGTGGATGGCCCACCCGCTGGCGAAGAGGTGGCAGGTGTCCAGCCCGTATCCCGTCCGCTCGCGCAGCTCGTCCGGCACGTGGCGCAGGATGTCGGCCACCTCCTCCGCCGTGCGCCCGACCGTCTTTCCCGCGCCCGCCGTATTCTCCACGAGGAGTCGCGTCTTCCCGTCCACCTTCTTCAGCGCCTGCGCGATGGCCTTCGCCACGCGCTTCGCGGCGGCCTTCGGATCGCCGTCGGTGGCGGAGCCGGGGTGGAAGCAGACCGCGCCGACGCCCAGCGCGGTGGAGCGCTCCATCTCCTTGGCCAGGCCGGCGGCGGCGCGCTCCCACTTCTCCGGCTCGGCCGTGGCGACGCTCAGCACGTACGCCGCGTGGACGACCACGTGCTCGGGGCGGATCCCCGCCTCGCCCAGCGCCTTCCGGAAGCGCTCCACGCGGGCGGGGTTGATGGTGGACTTGTCGCCGTAGAAGCGGGGGATGGCGGTGAAGCACTGCAGCGCCCGCATTCCCGCGCTGCCGGCGCGCAGCGCGGTCATGTGCAGGCCGCCGTTGTCCACGGTGTGGGCGCCGATGTAGTGCTGCTGCGGCATCGCTGGCTCGGGAATGGGATGGACGGGGACGATCGGGCCCGGAGAAGTTGCCGCGCGAACGCCCTTCGCGCGAGAGGGACGTTGCGCAAACCTTCTTGCCCGCCCCTTGCATGTGCCCTGCCGTGGCCGCAGGTTGCGGGTTCTCTCACACCCCTGCCCGCGGCCGCCCGTACGGAAGGGAAGCCGCGGCGCCGCGGCCCCGGACCTCGCGGCCGGCGTCCTCGTCCAGCCGCCGCGCCCCCGGAAGGTACTGTTTTCCGATGAATCCGACACACCTGGACGGCACCGGCCTGCGGGGCGCGCTGATCACGGCCAGCGAGTACGTGCAGCGGCACCGCGCGGACCTCAACCGCATCAACGTGTTCCCCGTCCCCGACGGCGATACGGGAACCAACCTGGCGCTCACCGTCAGCTCCATCGCCGACCACCTGCGCCGCAACACCGACACGGGCGTGGGGATGGTGGCCCGCGCCGCGGCGGACGCGGGGATCATGGGCGCCCGCGGCAACTGCGGGATGATCCTCTCCCACTTCCTCCTGGGCTTCGCGGACGCGGTGGGAGAGCGGGCGCGGCTGGGGGTGGCGGAGTTCGGCCAGGCGCTGCGCACCGCCACCGAGCACGTCTACCGGGCCCTCGAAAAGCCGGTCGAGGGGACGATGATCACCGTCATGCGCGCCGTCGCCGACGAGGCGGAGCGGCTCCAGCACTCGGACTTCGTGGTCCTCTTCGAGCGGCTGCTGGTGAAGGCGCGCGAGGCGCTGGCGAACACCCCGGAGCTGCTGCCGGCGCTCAAGGCGCGCGGCGTGGTGGACGCGGGGGCCAAGGGCTTCGTCCACATCCTGGAGGGGATCGCCGGCTACCTCTCCGGCGACCCGCTGGTGGCGCTGGACGAGACGCCGGACTACACCCCGGACCCGGCCTTCTTCGCGGCTGCCCAGGCGGAGTACGTGGCGGAGGAGCAGTACCGGTTCTGCACGGAGGCGCTGGTGCGGGGGAGCGCGCTGCCGGAGCAGGAGGTGGTGCGCGCCTGGCTGCGCGAGCGCGGCGACTCGCTCGTCGTCATCCGCAGCGGCGACATGCTCAAGGTGCACGTGCACACCGACGAGCCGGAAGAGGTGTTCACCTACCTGCGCGGGTTCGGCCGGCTGGCCAGCCACAAGGCGGAGGACATGCAGGCGCAGCACGCGGTGGCGGAGCGCGCGGCGGCCGGGCACATGACGCTGGCGCGGCGCCCGGTGTCCGTGGTCACCGACACCGCGTGCGACCTGCCGGAAGAGGTGGTGCGCGCCCATGGCATGCACCTGGTGCCGCTGAACCTGATCTTCGAAGACCGGGTGCTGCGCGACCGCATCGACATTACCGCCGAGGAGTTCCTGGAGCAGCTCAAGCAGGGCGCCCACCCCAGCACCTCGCAGCCGGCGCCGGCGGCGTTCCTGGAGGCGTACCGCCGCGCCGCGGAAGAGGGGGAGAGCGTGGTCGCGGTGGTGCTTTCCAGCGGGCTCTCCGGCACCTTCGCCAGCGCGCAGGCGGCGGCGAAGCAGCGCGGCAAGGACGACGTGCCGGTGCACCTGTTCGACAGCCGCGGCGGGTCGGTGCTGCAGGGGCTGCTGGCGCTCAAGGCCAGCGAGCTGGGCGAGCTGGGGTGGGAGCCGCCGCGCATCCTGGCGGAGCTGGAGCGCATCCGGCGGCAGTCCGGCATCTTCGTGGTCCTGGACACCTTCGAGCGGGCGCTGGCCTCCGGCCGGGTGGGGCGCGGCCAGGCGTGGCTGGGCAGCCTGCTGGACATCAAGCCCATCCTGGACCTGGACCTCACGGGCAAGCTGGTTCCCATCGACAAGGTGCGCGGCCGCAGGAACATGGTTCCGCGCATGCTGGCGACGCTGGAGAAGAAGGTGCCGAAGGGCGCGAAGAAGGTGCGCTTCGGCATCATGCACGTGGCGGCGCCGGAGGTGCTGGAGCCGTTGACGGAGGAGATCCGCAGGCGCTACGGCAACGTGGACGTGATGACGGCGCCCGGCACCCCCGTCTTCGGCACGCACACCGGGGAGGGCGCCTTCGGGATCGGGTACATGGTGGAGGACTGAGCGGCGGCGGAGCCGAACGGACGGCGGATGAGGAGCGGCGTTTGCAACGAGGTCGGGGCGCCGCGACCGCGTACTTGCCAGATGGAGATGCGGCCATGTTCGTGCTGGTGGAGCACTACGTAAACGATCCGCCGACCTTCTGGTCCGCCGTGCGCCACGCGCTCCCCAACCCGCCGCCGCACCTTCGCGTCCACCACTGCATCCCCACGCCCGACGGCACCCACGCGGTGTGCCTGTGGGAGGCGGAGAGCATTCGCGACGTGAGGGCGTTCATCGAGTCGTACGTGGGCCACGCCAGCCGCAACCTGTACTTTCCCGCCGAGAACGCCGCCGGCGTGGTGCTCCCCTCCGGCGTGCCGCTGCCGGACGAGGAGGAGGTCTGATACCGGATCCGGCAAAAGAATCTGCACGCAGAGCAGCAGAGGAGCAGAGACGGCATTCCTTCTCTGCTGCTCTGCTGCTCGGCGTGACACGGTTCAGTTGGCAGGATTGCGCCGCGCAAAGGACTCCGCGCGGCGCAGGAGGGCGGCGCGGTCCACCACGCGGCCGCTGGCGATGACGGCGTGGATGCGCCGCGTGTTGCGGATGTCCGCCAGCGGATCGGCGTCCAGCAGCACCAGGTCGGCCAGCCTGCCGGGCTGGACGGTGCCGAGCGAGTCGAGCGCGCCCAGGTAGGCGGCGGGGTCGCGGGTGGCGCTCTGCAGCGCCTGCATGGGCGTGAGCCCCGCGCGCACCAGCAGCGCCAGCTCGTCGTGCAGGGAGATGCCGGGGTGCACGTACGCCAGCGGCGCGTCGGTCCCGGCCAGCAGCCGCACCCCGGCGCGGTGCATCTCGCCCGTGCGGGCCAGGCTGAAGTAGGCGGAGACGGTGGCGGTGTCGCCGGGGCCGGCGCGCTCCAGCCGCGCCCGCCACTCCGCCCGCAGCCGTTGCGGCACGTAGCGCATCAGCGCGGGATGCGTGACGGCCGTGTCCCCCGGCGCCAGGTACGGCTGGTAGACCACCAGCGTGGGCGTGGCCCAGGCGCCCGCCTCCGCCATCGCGGCGATCACCCGCGCGCACCGGGCGGGATCGTACCCGGCGCGCATCCGCCGGGCGTGGTCGCGGATGAGCGCGAGCTGGCGCGCGGGAGGCGCGTCCGGCGGCATGGACATGAGCTCCGCCCGCAGCGCCTCGTCCTCCGCGCTGCAGGCGCGCATCAGGTCGTCCTGGTGCTCGATGCCGCGCTGCCCCGCCCGCGCCGCCTCCTCCACCGACACCGCGTACGGCACGTGCCCGGCGAACGGCACGCCGCGGCGCCGCGCCCGTTCCGCCGCGGCGAAGTACGCCTCCCGCGGCAGGTGCGAGTAGACCTTGATGAAGTCCGCGCCGCCGTCCACCAGCGAGTCCACCGCCCGCCGCGCCTCGTCCGCGGTCGCGGCGCGGGCCACCCACGGCGCGCGGTTCCGCGGCCCGTCCAGTCGCCCGCCGATCACCAGCCGCGGCCCGGGGACGCGGCCCGCGGCCACCTCGTCCCGCCAGTGGCGGGCGGTGTCCACCAGGAATCCCATGTCGCGCGCGCCGGTGACGCCGTGGGCCAGCAGCAGCGGCCCGGTGAAGTCCGCGAATCCGTAGCCGAAGGCGTGGACGTGCATGTCCCACAGCCCCGGGATCAGCCACTTTCCCCGCGCCTCGATGCGCCGCGCCCCCGCCGGCACCCGCACGGACGCGCTCGGCCCCACCGCCACGATCCGGCTCCCCTGCACCACCACCGTCTGGTCCGCCCGCGCCGGTGCGCCCGTCCCGTCGATCACCGTGACGCCGGTGATGGCGATCGCCCCCTCCGCGCCGCGCGCCCGCGTGCACGCGGCGGCGAGCAGCGCGAGTGCGATGCAGTAGCGGCGGAGGTGGGAGGACCGGTTCACGCGAGCGAGTTCATCCAGCGTGCCGAAAGGTTGCCGAAGATACACGCCCGAAGGTCTTGACGTGGTGTGTAGCGGGCGTTAGCTTTGTCGTCACAGGCAGTGTTTTTCGTATGCGGCTGACGACAAGAGCCCCTGGGCTCTGCCAACCTTCGGGTCGGCTAGTCAGCCGCGCTGCTTTGGTACCATCCCGCCTCAGTAGTACAGCGTCCGGCCGGACCGGAACACGTCGAACTCGCTCCTGATCTTGTGCCGGATCAGCGCGTACGACCGGTCGTCGCCCTTCTCCCACTTACGGCTCAGCGCCCAGCAGCAGTAGTCCGCCACCTGAAGGCAGGGCTCGCTGTGCGCGTTCCACGACGCGGTGCGAAAGTTCGTCGTCGGGCTCACCTGCCGGATGACGTCCTGCACCGCCGCGTGCATCACCGCGCGCTTCTTCTTCACGCCCAGCGATGCCCCCACCACGAAGAGCTCGTCGTGCGGGCGCACCACCTGTGGCGCAACGTGCTTCATGTGCAGCCACCACGCCAGCTTGTAGAACCGGTCCTCCGTCTGGCGGGTGTGCGGGTTCGCCTTGGCTTTCTCCAGGATGGTGGCGTCCACCCGGAAGTCGTGCGCGCACAGCACGTCGAAGACGCGGTCGCGCACCGCCTGCGCGTCGGTGGTGGCGTGGAACTCGGAATCGGTGCCGTGCCCCTCCCACGCGATTTCGCGCCGCAGCCGCAGCAGCGCGTCACCCACCTCGAAGCTCGGGCAGGAGATCGTCGTCAGGACGAAGTACCGCGACGCGCCCTGCTTTCGCGAAAAGTCGAAGTTGCCGCTCTCGTCGGCGAAAATGCTGATGCGGGGCATCGATCCGGACGCATGAGTTTCATTTCGATGCAAACGGGGCGGAGAAGTTAAACAGAGTGTACGGCGGAAGGGTAGGGGCTGGCCGATTCGAGGTGCGGCTCAGTTGGGCGGGATTCCGATGAGGTAGGTCACGGGCGCGGGGCCGCGTCCCTTTGCCTCGCCGATCTCCCACGTGTATCCCCGTGCATCGAGCGAATCCGCCAGCGCGCGCAGCTCGCGCGGCGTGTAGGTGCGCAGGCACGACACCAGCCCGTCGAACAGGACGAGCAGGGGGACGAGCGGAATGAGGTAGGTGAAGAGCAGGCGCGACCAGCGGAAGGGGCGGATGAAGGGAGTGACGAGCAGCACCAGCAATGGCGAAATGACGGTGGCGAGGATGGAAGGGATGGAGCGCTGCGTGGCCTCGAAGATCCCGATCCCCTGCCCCCCACGTACGGCGTCGGCCAGGATGGCGCGCGCCGCCTCCGGACGGAAGTGGTGAAAGGCGGTAAACAGCGTGCGGAAGCCGGTGAGCTCCGCCGGGAGGGCGGTGGCGTCCACCGGATCCGGATGAAACCCGAGGCGGCCGCCGGTGCGCTCGCTCGCGCGTTCGAACGCCTCCCGGTTGGGGTAGCGATCGGTGAGGCGCACGTGCACCGGCGCCTCCGGCGTGTCGAGCCGGGGAAGGAGGGCCGGCCACGGCCCGCCGCCGCCGGAGCAGAGGTCCACCACCTGGCGCGTGCCCGCACGCTCGAGGGCGGAGCGCAGGTGCGGGACGGCCGGCAGGTAGGTGTCCGTCGCCACGATCATGAACTGCAGGAAGTCCGTGGCGGCATCGCGCAGCACGGCCGGGCACCAGGGCTGGTCTTCGATCTCCAGGAGGTGCAGCCGGCGCATGGACGGTCAGTCCGCCGCCGCTTCGGAAGGCGCGAGGGCGGCGGCGAGCGCGTCCAGCACGTCGTCGGCGGGGGAGCGGGAGCGGCGGGTGTAGCGGGCGAAGAAGGCGGCGGCCTCGTCCAGGTCGTCCGCGCTGAAGCCGGGGAGCGCGGCGGCGCCGCCCAGCGCGAGCTCCGCCAGGTCGCTGGCCACCGCGGCGATGCGTGGGTCGGAGAGGCCGTCGCGCCCCGCGGCATGCAGCAGGCGGGGATCGGGCGCGCCGAGCAGCTCCGCGGCGGCGAGCAGCGCCGGCGGGTGGTGGACGATGCCGGCCAGCAGCACCAGCGGCGCGGCGTACCACTGCGGCGCCACCGCGTCCGCCGACCGCACCTCCGCGAACCCCTTGGGCCGCACCTCCGGGAAGAGCGTCGTCAGGTGCGTGCGCCAGGCGTCGGGCGACGCGCAGCCCCGCTCGTTCCACTCCGCGAAAGGGCGGAACGCATCCGCATCGCCCACGATCCTGGGCACGGCGACGGCGAGCGGGCCGGCGTGCGTCGCCGGACGCGGCGCGGGGAGGTCGCCGATCAGGATGGCGGGCGCGGCGAGGGCGAAGTCCAGGTACTCGGCCACCGGATCGCCCGCGCAGGCGAAGGCGCCGGTGCGGCCGCCGTCCAGCTCGCGCCAGATGCGCGCGCGGTAGCTGCGATGGCCGGTGGGCTCGCCGCGGTACACGGGCGAGTTGGCAAAGATGGCGGTGACGTACGGCGCCATCGCGTTCAGCACCCGCCACGCCGGCAGCGGCTCCGCGCCGAAGTCGATGCTGATCTGCATCGCAGCCGTCTGCCGCATCATCCGCGTGCCGCCGGTGCCGATGGCTTCGTAGAAGCGCGTCTGCCGCACGTACCTCGCGCCGGGCAGCTGCATCGGCACCTCCTCGATGCCGCCCCGCGGCGCCACGCCGACGGCCAGCAGCTCGATCCCTTCCTCCCGCGCGGCGTCCATCAGCGGCAGCACCGTCGCGCGCAGGCTGCGGATGAGCGCGGAGGCGGAGAGGAACGCCGCCGCGCTCAGCTCGATCTGCCCGCCCGGCTCGTAGCTGATGATCCCGCCGTCCGGCAGCGTGAACTGCGGCACGCCGTAGGGCGACGCCTGTTCCTGCCATCCGTGCCGCGCGCCGAACCACCGCAGCAGCGGCAGCGTCGCCGGCCCATCGTCCGAGACGATCGGCACCTGCGCGCCCGTGCCGGCGAACACGGGGATCAGCTCCACCTCCGCCCCGATGCGCAGCGGCCCCGGCGCACGGCCCAGCCCGAAGGCGTGCGTGCGCAGGTCCTGCAGCAGGTCCGCGCGGGAGAGCGGCATCAGCGTGGCGCGGCCAGGGTGATGGCGTAGAGCCCGTCCGCGTCCGTCTCCCAGCGTTCCACGGCGAGGCCGGCGGCGGAGAACATTGAATCCACGCTGGCCCGGTCGTGCTTGGCGCTGATCTCGGTGCGGATCGTCTCTCCCGTGGCGAAGCGGAAGGTGCCGCCGCCGGGGACGGAGACCGACTGGTCGCGGGTGGAGACGAGGTGCATTTCGATCCAGTGCGCCTCGCGATTGTAGAACGCGCGGTGTTCCCAGGCTTCGGGATCGAAGTCCGCACCCGCCATCGCGTTCACCACGCGCAGCATGTTGCGGTTGAACTCCGCCGTCACCCCCGCCGCGTCGTTGTACGCGGCCTCGATCACCGCAGGATCTTTGCGCAGGTCCACGCCCATCAGGAACCGGTCGGTCTCGCCCATCCGCGCCCGCAACCGCCGCAGCAGCGCCTCCGCCGGCTCCGGCGCGAAGTTGCCGATGGTGCTCCCCAGGAAGGCGTGCAGCGCGGGGTGCGGCAGGCCGCGGGGAAGGTCAAATTCATCGTTTATGTCGGCAACGAGCGGGATCACCTCGATCGCCGGATACGCGTCGCCGATGCGGTCCGCCGTCTCGTCCAGGAACCCCTCGCTGACGTCCACCGGCACGTAGACGGCGGATGGCGCCGCGGCGGTGATGGCATCGAGCACGATGCGCGTCTTCTCCGCGCTCCCCGCGCCCAGCTCCACCAGTGCGCGCGGCGCCATCCCGCCGATCCACTCCGGCATCCACCGCAGCAGCAGCGCCCGCTCCGTGCGCGTCAGATAGTACTCGGGGAGCTGCGTGATCTCCTCGAACAGGCGCGAGCCGCGCTCGTCGTAGAAGAAGCGGGGCGGCAGCTCCTTCTGCGGGCGGGAGAGCCCCTTCGCCACCTCGCGGACGTCCGCGGGGTCGACGCCGAGAGCGACACCGTCGGCGCGCAGGATCTCGATGCCATCAGTCATCGCGCGCGATCCGGAAGCCGCTGAAGATCTGCCGGCGGATGGGGTAGTCCCAGTTGCGGAAGGTGTTGCGGATGGCGCCCGGGCGCGTGGCCCACGATCCCCCGCGCAGCACCTTGTACTCGGGGCCGAAGAAGACCTCGCTGTACTCGGGATACGGAAAGGCGCGGAAGCCGGGCCAGGGAAGGAAGTCCGACGCCGTCCACTCCCACACGTCGCCGATCATCCCGTACGCGCCGATGGGGGAGACGTTGCGGGGATACGCGCCCACCTGCGCGGTCTGGAAGGCGAGCTGATCCAGGTTGGCGTCCAGCGGCGTGGGCGGGTCGTCCCCCCAGGGATAGGCGCGCTTGGTCCCGGTGGACGGGTCCCACGAGGCGGCGGCCTCCCACTCCTGCTCCGTGGGGAGGCGGGCGCCGGCCCAGTTGCAGTACGCCTCGGCCTCGTACCAGCAGACGTGGCACACCGGGCGGCCGGGATCCACGGGCGTCTCCGCGTCCATGGAGCGCGTCCACCACTCGCCGTCGCGCATCTCCCAGAACTGCGGGGCCGTGAGGTTCGCCTCCTGCCGGTGCTTCCACCCGGCCTCCGACCAGAGCGACGGAGTGTCGTATCCGCCGTCGTGGACGAACTGCGCGTACTCGAAGCTGGTCACCGGCGCCGCGCCGATGCGGAAGGGCGCGAGCTCCACGGCGTGGCGCGGGCGCTCGTTGTCGTAGGCGGCGGTGCGGTCGTCCGTGCCGATCTGCACGGTGCCGCCGGGGAAGGCCACCATCCCCTCCGCGTCCGCCTGGATCGGCCTGCCGGGAGGCGGGACGATGGCGCGGGGCGCACGGTAGCGCGCGCCGTCGTCCTTGAGCTGCAGCGCCTGCAGGATGGTCTCGTTGTGCTGGTACTCGTGCTGCGCCACCATGCGGTACACGTAGCCACCGCGCAGCAGCTCGGGATCGGCCCGGCCGGAGTCGCCGGCCACCACGCGGTCCAGCACCATCCGCCGCTCGCTCGCCATGTGGTCCAGCGTGTCCGCCAGGCGCGGCAGGGCCAGCTCGCCGCGGACGGAGCGGGGGTTCTCGAACGGGTTGAAGATCCCCGGCATCTCCGCGAACTGCACCGGCCCCTCCAGGTTGCGCACCAGCCACAGCTCCTCGAAGTGCGCGATGTGGCCCATGTCCCACACCACCGGGCTCATCAGCCGGTTGTGCTGGTTCATCAGCTCGTCTTCGGGGACGGGCGCGATGAGCAGCAGGGTGCGCTCGCGGGCGTCAGCCAGCAGCGCCGCCACTTCGCCGGGAGTGAGGGAACCGTCGTGGGGCTGGGGCATGCTGCGCCTTTGGGTGCGGGGAAAGGTGGCGCGCGCGGAAGGGCGGGATGTAAGCTATGCAGACTCGTCTCACGCCGCCACGATCCGGAGCCGGTGTTACGGAAGGTGAATGGGTGTAGAAGGTTTGTCAAAAACCGCGCCGGGTCCGGAGCCAGCCCGGACAAGTCGGGTGCGAAATGGCCCGGCTCGTTCCCGGCCGTTGAAACCGCTGCTGCAAATTCACGAAGTCCGCCTTCGCGGACTGGATCGTGACAGGATACGGCTCCACGCACGGTAGCAGATCCATCATCAACCCTCCCCAGGGGCCTGGGGAGTCCCGTCCTCTGAATCCATCCCTCTCGAATGCACGCTGATCCCTCTCCGGTTCCCGGACCCGTGCTCGCCGCCGAGGGCGTGGTGAAGCGCTACGGCGGGGTCATGGCGCTGGAGGGGGTGTCGATCCAGGCGGCGGCGGGGGAGTGCATCGCGCTGGTGGGGGAGAGCGGGTCGGGAAAGACGACGCTGCTGCGCTGCTTCAACCGGATGACGGAGCCGGACGGAGGGCGGGTGACGGTGGAGGCCGCCGATGCGGCCTCGGCGGACGCGGTGGAGCTGCGGCGGCGGATCGGCTACGTGCAGCAGGAGGGCGGGTTGCTGCCGCACTGGACGGTGCTGCGCAACGCTTCGCTTGTCCCCTGGCTGCGCGGCGAGGCGGACGCGGAGGCCAAGGGCGCGGCGGCGCTGGAATGGGTGGGGCTCGACCCGGCGGAGTTCGGGCGCCGCTGGCCGCGCGCCCGGGCATCGTGCTGCTGGACGAGCCGTTCGGCGCGCTGGACGCGATCACCCGCGCGGAGCTGCGGGAGGCGTTCGGCGCGCTGCGGCGCGAGCTGGCGCTCACGGCCGTGCTGGTGACCCACGACCTGCACGAGGCCGCGCTCCTGGCCGACCGCGTCGCCGTGCTGCGCCGCGGCCGCATCGAGCAGGTCGCATCGCCGGAAACCCTCGCCCGCATGCCGGAGACGGAGTACGTGGCGGGGCTGGTCGCGCGGTCGCGGCTGGGGGCGGGATGATGCGGCGCGTCCTCATCCTTCC
>DATAAG010000683.1:0-17626 GCA_036260235.1 Longimicrobium sp. | reverse complement strand
GGGCTTCCGTGTGGGGTCCTTCGCTTGTTCCGGCGCTGATCCAAGGGGTGCTTCCGGATGAAACCGTCAGCCTGAGGCCTCACCGCTCCAGCCGAAGGTACGCTCGGTGCTGCCTTCGCAGATGGTCTGCACGCCGCCCAGCAGCCAGTACGGAAGCAGCTCGCGGCAGGCGTACGGCACCAGCGTGACGGTGGAGTCGAACGAGCTGAGCGGCACGTTCGCGTTCACCGTGACCGGGGCCACGCCGTCGGTCAGCTGCAGCCGGGCGCTCACGGCCGTCCCCAGCGGGCGCAGCTGGCCGCCGCCGGCGTACGTCTCGGAAACGTTGTTCCAGCTCCACAGCGTCTCCTGCCCCAGCACGTTGTCCCACAGACGCCCGAAGGCGATCGAATGGTAGGTGACCGTGCCGGCGAAGCGGGTGTAGCCGAACGCCGTGGTCCCCTGGAATCCGGTCCCGGTGCTGCAGAGATAGAAGTGGGCGCCGTGCTCGGGAATCAGCTGGTCCACGCACGACTGTCCCTGGGCGTCGGGCGCGGCGGCGGCCAGGCCGCTCCACACCGCGGAGTGCCACGGGCCGGCGGTGGACCACACCTGCAGGTCCACGCTCACGGGGAAGGCGGTCGCGCGGGCCACGGAGCCGGTCAGGGCGAAGCTCTGCGTGCGCGGCGCCTCGCCGTTGTCCTGGTCGTGGACGCGGAACAGGCCGTCGGGGCGGGTCCAGGTCTCGTAGTAGCGGTTGCTGAGCGCCACGGTGCGGTCCATCACCCGCGCCGTCCAGGTGGGCTGCACGTCGGGGTTCACCGCGGTCACCTGCTCCGAGGCGGAGGGAAGGGTTCCCACGAGCCCCGATCCCCCGGCGCCGCCGTCCAGCCGCACCTCCACGTCGTGCGTTCCCGGCGTGAACCGGTAGGTGAAGGCACAGGTGACGGCGTCTCCCGCGTCCACCCACACGTGGTTGATGCGGTCCACCTCCACGCCGTCCACGTACAGCACGCAGTCGGCGTACGACCCCGCGTCGCCGCCCGTCTCGCGCACCGTGCCGGTGACGACCGTGGGCACCCCCGCCACCACCTGCCCCGGGGGGTCGATGGTGACCGCCAGCACCGGCGCGCTCACCACCGTGGCGGTGACCTCCACCACGTCGGTGCGGTTGCGGTCGATGCCGCGCACGTTCGCCTGCACCTCGATGCGGGTGCCCAGCGGCAGCCCCGCCAGCGCGAACTCGTACGAGCCGCCGGTGGTGGGGCGCTGGTGGTTCTGCGTGAAGAGCCGGGTGCCGTTGGGCGCGTAGGCCTTGAGCTGCACCCTGGCCAGCTCGCCGGGGGCGCGCTGCGGGTCGTCCACGCTGCCGGTGGTCACCAGCAGCCGCGTGACGCCGTCGGCGCCGCGAAGCGCGCGGGCGGCAAGGCGGGCGGAGCCGGAGCGGCCGGTGGCGTGGGGGGCGCCGCTGTCGCGGTACTTGCCGGAGTGCAGGTGCCCGCCCCCGTGCGATGCGGCGGCGTCCACCCGCGGCGCGTCGAGCAGCGGAGAGGTGCCTCCGTCGGTGCACGCGGCGGCCGCGAGCAGCGCGAACGCCGCCACGAGGCGGACTCCTGCGGTGGAGGAGAGACGAACCATGACAGCCTGTGGAAGAGCCTGGTTGTGCTCTCCTTCGGCGGCCGGGCTGTCTCGGGGAGACCCCTAGCTTTGCGGACCGGCCTCGCGACCGGGGTGCCGTTTCGGGATAGGAAAGGATGCTCCGCGCGCGGAGCGGTGCGACAGGTGCCTGTAGCAGAGGGAGGCAAATATAACCAACGCACGCTGTTGCACAAGGCCCTTCGTGCTACGACCGGGCCCCATCTGAGCGCCCCGGATGGATGAGAGGCGGGAACGTCCCGTTCATCCGCGCCGCGTTCCGCCACGCCTGCCGCCGTCCATCCATCCGTGCGGCCCGGCGGAATCGGATTGCATCGAAGTCGGGAATCGAAACGACGCGCGTCCTCTCCGCCTCCTGTACCCTGACCCGCGGCCCGTTTCCCGAGGAAGGCGCCGTGTGCGCCCGGCCGGGAACCGCCGCGAGCCGGTACGCTAGGGCACGGTCAGCTCGCCGGACTGGATGATCTGCACCGGCCGCTCCTTCTCCACCACGCGCAGCCACGCCTGCGCCGCGCCGCCGGCGGGAACCAGGAGCATCTGGTGCTCCTGGAGCTCGTGGTGGCGCGGCAGCGATCCCGCCGCCGTGCGCACGCGCCACCACCCCGGCCGCAGGCCGGACGCCTGGAACCGGCCCGCCGCGTCGGTCTGCAGCCGCCGCACGCCGCCGGGGCCGGAGATCTCCACCTCCACCCCGGCCATCGGCGCGGCGGAGTCCGCCGGGGCTCCCGCCGCCACCCGCTCCACCACGCCCTCGAGCCGCCCGGCCAGCTCCAGCCCCACCTCCACCCGCACCGGGCGGCGTCCGCCGACGGTCACGGGCACCGGCATCTCCCGGTTGGCGACGCGCTCCGGCCCCGCCGCCGGCTCCGTGCGCAGCGTGTACGCGCCCGGCGCCACCCCCGCGAAGCCCGCCACCCCGCGCCGGTCGGTGACGGCGCGCCGGTCGCCCAGGCGCACCACCACGCCCGGGATGCCGCGCCCCGTGGCGGGGTCGTAGACGCGCGCCACCACCTGGTCCCCGGCGGCCGCGGGAAGGGGGACGGCCAGCGGGAGCGCGTACTCCACGAAGCCGCGGGGGCGTCGGTCGCCGCCCGGCCGGGCGTCCGCCAGCCCGCGCAGCGTCACCCGGTGGCCGCCGCCCAGGGCGTGCTCCAGCGACAGGTCCAGCTGCGTCTCCGGCGGACGGCCGCCCACCCACCTTCCCTGCCCGGCGACCCGCACCCAGGTCCCCCGGAGGACCGGCAGGTGCGCGGAGAGGGCGCCGGACCACTCCCGTCCCCCGTCCTCCATCCCGGCAACGGCGCCCCGCCGCAGCTGCGCGTGCGTCCACAGCGACGCGCCGCCGGGGGCGGAGATCGTCGCCTGGAGGGAGATCACGTCGAAGGGGGCGGCCGCCTCTCCCGGCGACCGCGCCAGCCGGCCGGCCTCGTACGCGGGATGGAGCCAGGCGCGGTCCAGGAGCGGAAACCCCAGCCGCCCGCGCACCGCGCGCACGTCCCCTCCCGGGGCGCCGCCGCCGGTCTCCCGGTACTCCACGCTCAGGCGGCTTCCCCAGCCCAGGGCGGCGCGGCGGAAGGTGCCCGGGGCCGCCGGCGCACCGGGGGGCGGAAGCTCGCCGCCCCGGCGCACGGAGGCGGAGAGGCTCAGGTCTCCCCACGGGCGGACGGCCAGCGAGGCGAAGTCCTGGTCGGGCGAGACCGTTCCGCCGTACGTGGCGCCCCCGCGCTGGTGCAGCACCTCGTACGAGAGCGCGCGGGCGTACCCCGCAGCCCGGACCGCGCGCGGGAGGACGCCGGACTTCCCCGCCCCGCCGGGTGCCGCCTCCGCCTCCAGCGAAAGGAGCGGCCCGGGCGACGCGGCGGCCTCCACCGTCCACCGCGCGGGGGCGTCCTCCGGCGCGGCGAAGACCACGCCCAGCCGGCCGCGGCGCCCCTGCAGGCGCGCGAAGCCGCCCGCGAACCCGGGCTCCCCCTGGCCGCGGCGGTCGCGGGCGGCCATCGCGCCCGCGCTCAGCACGCCGCGCCGCAGCCAGGCCGCCCCGCCGAACCCGTAGCGTCCCGGCTCCGTCAGCCGCGAGAGGGCGTACACGTCGTCGCCCAGCCTCAGGGCGAGCCCGGGCGCGTCCAGCCGCAGGCGGTACTCGTCCTGGCGGCGGTACGGCGTGCCGGCCGGGTCCGCGGTGCGCGCCTCCACCTGCAGCCGCACCCGTCCCGCGCGGTCCAGCGCGCCCTGCGCGTGCAGGGCGAACCCGGCCGCGCCGAGCGAGTCCGCCGCCCGGAGGCGCAGCTCCGCCGGCAGCGACCGCCGCGCGGTACGGCCGCCGCCGCGCGGCACCACCGCCACCAGGATGCGCCCCGCCGCGCTGTCGGCCTCGCCGGCGGCGTGGAGGGTCACCTGGTGGCGAAGCTCGGCCGTGGCGCGGCGGTCCGTGGCGCCGCGGACGGTCACCACCCGCTCGGAGGCGGGGGGAAGGAGAAGGACCGGGACGTCCGGCCGCGCCGCCGTGCCCCGGTCGTCGCGGGCGTGCAGGGCCAGCCGCTCCGGCGCGTTGCCGCGGTTGGCGACGCGGAAGCGCAGCGCGTACTCCTCGCCCGCGGCGACGGTGGGCGGCTCGCCCTCCGGCTCCACGGAGAGTTCCCGCCGCACCGGCACGACGACGGCGGCGGAGTCGGCGCCGTCGCCGGCGTGGTAGCGCACCAGGTAGCGCCCGGCGGCGGCGCCCGCGGGGACGCGCACCCCCACCAGCCGCAGCTCGCCCTGGCCCGGCGCCAGCTCGCCGCCCCCGCCGCCGGTGGCGCTCCACCCCGGGGGCAGCACCGTGCGCCCGGGGAGCCGGACGGGGGCGGCGGCCAGGCTGGTGACGCGGAAGGGGATCGTCAGCGGCTCGCCCGGCGCGGCCTGCAGCTCGGCGCCGCCCCGCCGCTCCACGCGCGCGGGCTGGGCCTCCACGCCGTTAGCGGCGAAGAGGCCCAGCCCCGCAGCCAGCAGCCAGAGGACGCGCACCCGGCGTCAGAGGCGGAGGGTGTACTCCGCGCCGAACACCTCGTCGCTCCCCGTGTCCACCACCAGCAGCGCGCGGTAGGCGCCGGGGGGGAGCGCGGGGAGCGCGAACCGCTGGCGGATGGAGCTGCCGGGATACACCAGCCCGCGCGTGCTGGCCAGCCGCCCGGCCGGCGCGCCCTCGGCGTCGAACAGGTCCACCCGCAGCTCCAGCCGGTCCGCCTGCGCGCCGGTGTTCACCACGTCCACCACCAGCGCCTTCCCGCCTCCTTCTTCCGAGAGCCTGGCGCCCTGCAGCGCGATGGCGCGCTCCGCCTGGCCCACGTGCGTGGCGAGCTGCACCGCGTAGCGGATGGAGGGCGCGATCCCCACGCGGCCGGCGCGCTCCGCCGGCGCGGGGTCCACCGTCTCCACCAGCAGCACGCTCCAGTACGAGCCGCGCAGCGCCGGGTCGCCCGGGACGGCGACGGTGTACGACACCGTGGCCTCCTCCCCCGGCGCCAGCGTGAGGCGCGAGGGGCTGAAGCGCACCCACCCGGCGCTGGAGCGCTCCAGCGTTCCCGGCGCCTCGTAGAAGGTGCTGCCGTCCGCCAGGAAGCGGTAGTCGGCGGCGGAGACGCGCGCCTCGCGGGGGCCGTCGCCGCCGTTGCGGACGCGGATGGTCCCCGTGTACTGCTCGCCCGGCGCGGCGGCGCGCTCCTCCAGCGTGCTGCTGACGACGCTGACCTGCGCCGCGGCGGGGGCGGCGGCCACCAGCGCGGCCGCGGCAAGGATGACGAACGGGATCATGCGGAGTGCTGCGGTGGATGGACGAAAGGAGACGCGGGGCCGTGCTCGAGGCCGGCCCCGCGGGAGGTCGGTGCGGGCGTCAGGCGCCGGCGGTGATGGTGTAGGTGACCGTGCGGTTCCCCGCGGGCACCACGCCGGCCGCCACGGTGGCGCTCAGCGTGTAGCCGATGGAGAGCCCGGACTGGTTCGCGTTGCTCACCCCCGTCACCACGTCCTGCGCGGTGGTGCTCAGGCTCACCGCGCCGGCGCTCGTCCCCCCCGTGGGCGCCGCCAGCGTGACGGCGAGGGTGACCCCCGACGGCATGTTGGTGTCGAGCTGCGCGGTGATCTTGCGGTTGGTCTGGTTGGTGGTGATGGCGTAGGTGCCGCTGGCGGTGGCGGAGGTCAGGCCGCTCCCGGCCGTGGCGTCGTTGATGACCAGCGACGGCGAGCCCGTGACGCTGATCTCGTTGATGGCGGTGACCTCGTAACTCACCGTCTGCGTGGCGGTCTGGGCGTGCGCGCCGGGCGCCGCGAAGGCGGCGGCGGCGATGGCGAGCACGGCGGCATGACGGACGTACTGCATGGTTCTGCTCCTGGGATGTGCGTTGAGGTTCGCCGGCGGCGGATCCCGGCCGGCGTGGGGGCGCCTGCCTGGCCGGATGGCCAGACGCGCCGCCCCCGGGCGAAAGCCGTTCCGAAGAGGCAGAACCGGGTAACTCGTTGTGTGGAAGGATCTTGGGAGTTCTGGACGCAGCGGGGCCGCGAGGGGGGATGCGTCCGGTTATCGGGCAGAAAGGCGCGCGGAAGCGCCGTTCATCCGCACCCCGGCTGAAGTTTCTGCCACGCGTCCGGTTTTTGGACGATCAGGAGAGGGAGAGCTGCCCGGGAGGGGAGGGGAGGGAGGGATGCGGGGCGGAGGCGGCCCGCGCCAGCCGCGCCCTCTCCGGGCTCGCATGACTCGCCGATCTTCCCCCAACCCCTGGGAGAGGTTGATCGATGCTGAGAGATCGGTGCGAGGCGACTTCGATCCTGCTGGCTGGCGGAGCCGTCATGGATTCAGGGAAGGCAGGGCTCGGCGAGGTTCAGCAACACCCTGCCCGGAAGACACCGCACTCACGCACTCACGCACTCACGCACTGTTTCCTTCACCCGCCCGCGCGGTTCAGGATCACCAGCTTCTGCCAGATCTTGGCGGTCAGGCCGGTGGTGAGGGTCTCCACCTCGTCCACGGCGGCCAGCACCACGTGGTCGTCCAGGTGCTGCGCGTACAGCGCGGCGAGCTTGCTGTTGAGCGCCAGCATCTCGCTGCAGTAGTCCAGGTACCGCGCCAGCTCCCACCGGGTCATCGTCCGCCGCGGCGAGGAGGGGGTGTCGGGAACGCGACCGCCGGCGGTGTAGCGCTCGGGATCCTTCGTCAGCTGGTGCATGTCGACAATGTGCGCCACCGCCCGCAGCTCGCGGATGGCCGCCAGCGCCCGCCGCCGCTTGATCCGGCTCTCCGTGGTCGCCAGGAAGACCACGGCCGCGCCCAGCAGCAGGATCTCGTTGACGGCCGCCTCGATGGCCTGGATGAGCTCGTGGACCTCCATTCCCTGCGGGCTCACCCGCACCCGCAGCGCGATGCCGGCCGCCATCGCCACCACCAGCAGGATCACCACCCCCACGCCGGCGCGCACCCACAGGATGGGCTTCTGCGCCCACTCCACCTGGGCCAGCGTGTTCCGGGCGATGGCCAGCTGCTGCCGCGCCAGCCGCCCCAGCCCGCTGCCGGGAAAGCGCTCCTCGATGCGGTCGCCCAGCGCCTTGATGGTTTCGATGATGCGGTCCGGGTGCAGGAGCGGATCGCCCCCGTACAGCTGCGGCGGCGTGTCGTCCGTGTACGCCGGCGCGGGCGGGGCGGACGGGGAGGTCGGCTGCGGATCGGTCATCGGCGGTGGCGGCGGGCGTCGGGCGGTGCGCATCACGATAGGCGCGCGGGGCGGGCGCGTGCAACGGCGGCGCGGATGATGAAGGGAGGGCGCGGCGGACCGGCATCCATCGAAATCCACCCACCCCACCGGCGACGGAGGAGCACGATGCAGGACGACCGGAGCAGCAACGTGGGCGGCGAGCACGGCGCCGCCCCCGCCGAGGACCGCGCGGGCGAGCGCGACGTCCGCCTCTCCGCGAAGAGCCTGGCGGCGCGCGGAGACGCGCCCGACGCCGGCGAGGACGGCCGCCGCTCCGCGGACGACCGGGAGGAGCCGGCGCAGGAGTGACCGCCGGCGTGTGCCGTGTGCATGTAAATGGTTCGTGGAACCATGCTTGCACAGGGCGCGGCGCTTCGAGGACGGGCGGGCGATCTCCGGAAACGCGAGGGGGGAGAGGGGCGGAGCATGAACGTGAAAGGCACCATCGGGCTGCTGAAGGACACCTTCAAGGACTTCTCCGACGACGAGTGCCCGGTGCGGGCGGCGGCGCTTTCGTACTACACGGTGTTCTCGCTGCCACCGCTGCTGATCCTGATCCTGCTGATCGCGGGCACCGTGTTCGATCCGGCAGAGGTGCAGCGGGCGCTCACGCAGCAGATGGGCGGGCTGATGGGGGCCAAGGGCGCGGACGAGATCGCCACCATCATGAACCAGGCGGAGCGGCCCGGCGGGCGCGGCGCCAAGGCGCTGCTGGGCATCGCCGCCATCCTCCTGGGCGCCACGGGGTCGTTCCTGCAGCTGCAGAGCGCGCTGAACCGGGCGTGGGAGGTGGAGCCGGACCCGAAGCAGGGCGGGATCAAGAACCTGGTCCTGAAGCGCATCCTCTCCCTGGGGATGATCCTGGGCGTCGCCTTCCTGCTGCTCGTGTCGCTGGCAATGAGCGCGGCGCTCTCGGCGGTCGGGGGGATGATCGGGCGGCTGATCCCGGGCGGGTCGGAGGTGGTGGCGGGGATCTTCAGCTTCATCCTGAGCTTCGTGGTGATCACCGGGCTGTTCGCGGCCATCTACAAGGTGCTGCCGGACGCGCGGATCGCGTGGAAGGACGTGTGGGTGGGCGCGGTGGTGACGTCGCTGCTGTTCACGGTGGGCAAGTTCCTGCTGGGGTACTACCTGGGCCGCAGCAACCCGGGCGAGGCGTTCGGCGCGGCGGGGTCGCTGGCGCTGATCCTGGTGTGGATCTACTACTCGTCGATGATCGTGCTCTTCGGGGCGGAGTTCACGCAGGCGTGGACCATCCGCCACGGCAGGGCCATTGAGCCGCAGGAGGGCGCGCGCCGCATGTACGACGAGATCGGCGACCCCACCAAGGCCACCACCCCCGCGCCGCAGCCGCTGCCGGGGCAGAAGCCGAAGTAGGGCGTCACCCGCCGGGCCCTCACCCGCGGCCCTCACCCGCGGCCTGAGAGCCGCACCCTCTCCCGCAAACTGCGCGGGAGAGGGGGTACACCCCGGTTTCGAGGCGCGGGGGAAGGCTCGATGCGCGATGAAGTTCTCCCCCTCTCCGCGAGGAACGAGCGGGGAGGGGGCCGGGGGGAGGGGCCCCGCGGACGCAGCGAAGCCTTTCGAGAGACTCCGAACTCCTGCGCAACTCGGGCCTGACGCCGCCGCTCCCCTCTCCACGGCCGAAACGGCGGAGAGCTTGCATGGATGGACGCCGTGCGGGCGCAAGGGCGCCCGCTGCGCGTTCAGCCACCCTGCTCCACGCCGGATGACCAGACGGCGGACCGGCCGCATCATCCTCGCGCTCGTGCTGGCCCTGGCGGTGCTGCTGGCCGCGGGGACGTGCGCGCTTCCCCGCCCCGGGCCGCCGCGCGCCGCGCCTCCGCCCGCCGGCGCGCGGGAAGCCACCGTCGTCGTCTCCGAACGCTACCGGGCAGGCGCCATCCGCCGCTTTCTCCTGGGCGGCGGCTACCGGGAGGTGTGGGCCACGCCCGTGCGGGTGGAGGTGCTGGACGTCGCGGGGCTCGCGCCCATGCGCCGCGGCGGCAGCGGGCAGACCCACGGCCTGCACCTGCGCGACGCACAGGGCCGCCACTGGGTCTTCCGCGCCACGGACAAGGACCAGGCGCGCCGCCTGGGCGGGCTGGAGCGGGCCCTCCTGGGACGCTTCCGCCAGGACCAGGTGGGCGCGATGCACCCGGCGGCGGCGGTGGTGGCGGGGGCGCTGCAGGAGTCCGCCGGGGTGCTGAACGCGCCGCCGCGGCTGGTGGTGATGCCGGACGCGCCGCAGCTGGACAGCTTTCGCGTGGCGTTCGCCGGGCTGCCCGGCACCTTCGAAGAGCGCCCGCGCGCCGGGTTCGCCGGCGCCAGCCGGGTGCTCGATACCGAGGAGCTGCTGCGGCAGGAGGCGCCCGTGATCGACACGGCCGCGTACCTGCGGATGCGGCTGGTGGACGTGTTCCTGGGCGACTGGGACCGCCACGACGGCCAGGTGCGGTGGGCGTGGATGGAGCGCGGCGGCGCGGGTCGCTGGGTGCCGGTCCCCCGCGACCGCGACTACGCCTTCGCGGACTACCGCGGCGTGCTCCCCGCCCTGGCCCGCGGGGTGGATGCCAAGATCGTGCGCTTCGACGGGGAGTACCGCGACCTGGCGGGGCTGCTGGCAAAGGCCCGCGCCCTCGACGTCCGCTTCCTCTGCGGCGTGCCGCCCGCCGCGTGGGACTCCACCGCCGCCGGGCTGCGACGCTCGCTGAGCGACGCCGCCATCACCGCCGCCGTGGGCCGGATGCCGCGCGAGTACGCCGCCCGCTCCGCCCCGCGCCTTACCGCCACCCTGCGCGCGCGCCGCGACCGCTTACCGGACGCCGCGCGGCGCTTTCGCACGCACCTGCACGCGGGCGGCGCCTGTACCGGATCCTGAACAGCATGCACGCAGAGCAGCAGAGAGGCAGAGGAGCGGAGGCGTCGCATTCCTCTGCTTTCTCTGGCCCTCTGCTGCTCTGCGTGACAACAATCCGTTCAGTTACTCCGGTGTGGCCGCACGATGAGGATCAGTGCGCCCGCACGGACCGGGCGACCAGGCCCAGGCCGCCGGCCAGCAGCCCCAGCATCATCACCGTGTTGAAGAGGCTGGTGGGCTGAAAGTAGATGTTCAGGTTGGCGATGATCCCCGCCAGGATGATCACCGCCCCCACGATCACCAGCATCCATCCGAAGAACGAGCGGCCGTTGAAGAACACCATGGCGATCCCGGCCAGGAGCGGGATGAGGGTCAGGCCGAACGAGTACTGGCCCCAGAAGTTCCAGAACCCGGTGGTCACCACCACGCGCGAGGTGAGGAGGTACGCGCCGGCGACCGCCATCGCCACGCCGATGACGAACTCCAGGATGCCGCCCGGGGTGCCCCCGGCGCCGCGAACGGAATGGGTGTCTTCCACGAAGGAGCTCCTGTCAGGGGATGGGAAGCCGATGGGGGATCGAGGGCGATCCGCTGCCCCGCCCGCCACGCCGCGCCCGGCGAGCGGCGGAGCACTACGAGGCGGGCCAGGTGCTTGTTTCGTAACGGGTTGCGGAGCCGGATACCCGGCGGATCAGTCTGCGGTGAGAAGCGGATGTTCCAATGTAGCGCGCCCTTGATTTTGCCGGAAGGGCGGGTGGGAGGGGTGATGGAGTGATGGAGTGAACGGGTGAGGGGGTGACAAGGTGGCAAGGTTATAGGAGTCACGGGGTGAACGGGTGACGGGGCGGGATTCGCGCCCGGCAGTTGAATCGAAACCGCTGCTGAAAAAGCACGAAGTCCGCCTCCGCGGACTCGCAGGGGCGAGACCGCAGCGTTCCAGCGGGCAACCAGCTTCGGACCGTGGGTCCTCGGTAGGCGCCGGGTATTGCGCACGGGCTGGTTCGGCGTGGCGGAAGGACAGGATCGAGCGGTACGAAGAATCGAAGCCGGCAGGGGATCATCCCCGCCGGCTCCACTCACGCACTAACGCACTAACGCACTCACGCACTCACGCACTCACGCACTTTCCTCACGCCGCACCCACCGCCTCGCGCTCCTCCCTGGCGGCCGTCCGGCGCTCCTCCTCTTCCGCGCGCGGAAGCCGCACGCGGGCGTAGTCGCCATGCAGAAAGAGGAGCGGCAGGCCGTCGCGCGCGCCGGCGGCCACCACCTCGCCCACGTAGATGGTGTGGTCGCCGCCGGGGTACGCGGCCCAGGTGCGGCAGTCCATCCACGCCAGCGCCTCCGGCAGGATCGGCGCCCCCGTCACCGCCGTGTCGTGCGGAATGCCGTCGAACCGGTTCTCCAGCGCGGAGTTGGCGAAGTGGCGCGAGAGCCCCTCGTGCTCCTCGCCCAGCACGTTGATGGAGAAGAAGCCCGCGTCGCGGATGCAGTCGTGCGAGCGCAGGTCGCGCTGGATGCAGACCAGCACCAGCGGCGGCGCCAGCGACACCGAGGCGATGGAGTTGGCCGTGAGCCCGTGCGCGCGGCCGTCGCCGGGGCGGCGGGTGCCCACCACGGTCACCCCGGTGGCCACGTGGCGCATCAGCCGGCGGAACGCGGTCGGATCGATGCCCATGCCGCCTCCCCGCACTCAGCTGGCCGCCGCGTACACGGCGCGCCGCGCGTCCGGCGTCGCCTCCACCAGGCGCAGCGGGGGCGTGCCGCCGGCGCGCAGCCACTGGTCCGGCGGCGTCTGCCGGGGCTGGCCGAACGTCAGCTTGTTGCGCGCGGCCCAGCGCTCCACCAGCCACTCCCACCCCAGCGTGTCGCGGATGGCGGAGGGGCGCTCGCCAAAGCAGCGGAAGATCTGCCGGCTGAGCGCCGAGTGGTCCACGTAGTCCAGGCTGAGCGCCACGTGCAGCAGGCTGCGCGAGGGCTCCGACTGCAGCGCCAGCGCCGCGTGCAGGGCGTGGATCATCCGCATCCACCCCGCCGGCGAGGGAATGCGCTTCTTCTGAAAGCGCACCCGCGCGTGCTTGATGGGCTCGTGGATGTCGGCCATCAGCTCCGAGATGGTGTCGTACGCGGGCGCCAGCACCAGGATCTGCTGCAGCACGTCCAGCAGCGCCGGCGAAAGCCGCAGCCCGCGCATGTACAGCCACTCGGCCACGTCCTGCCCCAGGTGGCTGCGGTCGGTGAGCGCGTGGCGCAGGGTCTCCTGGATGTTCTCGCCGTCCACCAGCACCGTGCGCACCATCAGCCGGCCGGCGCGGTGGGCGCAGCGGATCACGTCGCCGCTGCCGCGGCTGCCGTCCACCCGCAGCACCACCGGAAGAGCGGGAAAGCGCGCGCGCAGCGCGGGGAGAAGCTCGGGAAGGGCGCGACAGTCCGCCGGCGTGCCGGCGGGGTGCACCACCAGCACCGTGCCGGGGGCAAACCGGGGCTCCGGCCACTGGGCCAGGGTAAAGGGCTCGTAGCGCTCGTACGGCGGGTGGAGCAGCCACAGGGGGACGTGGGCGTGGGACGCCACGGAAAGGAGGCGGCCGGTGTGCGTGGGGCTGGACATTTTGTCTGCTCCCCTCGTCCTGAGGGAGGGTGGTGTCCGAAACGACCGTGCGCGCGGGGCTTCCGCACACCGAACATCCCGAACAGAATCCGACAGAATAGTTTCGGTCGCCAATACGGTAACAGACAACTTGTGCAGAGTCAATGCTGGTTAATCCTGTTTTCAAATGTCGCTAACGAAGCGCATTCAAATCCCCTAAAATCATGCGCCAGTTGCGACAGGTTGACAGGATTTGCACGCAGATCCAGCGGGAGGGGTTTTTCGGGATTCCTGGATTCCTGAACGTGCACGCGCTCGGGGAAAACTTTGTGAAAGTGTACACGTCATCCCGATTGCGCCATCGCGGTAACCGATGCGTTTCACGGCTGCCGGTGACGCTCCGTGCCGGCCGGAGCCCGCCTGGCGCCACGAAACGGCGACGGCCCGCGCCGGGGCGCGGGCCGTGGAGAGGGGGCCAAAAACGCGGAAATGTTCAGCGGTCCAGCCAGTAGCTCACCTTGACCAGGAGCACGTTGGTGCTGGGCGCGGGGCGGTCGTCGTCCCAGCCGAACAGGCGCGAAAGGTCGCGGCGCAGCCCGAACGAGCCGTCGCCGAGGGTCTGCTCGCGCGTCTGGCTCCACACCACGAAGAGCGCCGAGCCGGGGCGGTACTCCCAGCGCAGCACGGCGTTGAAGTCGAACTCCTGCACGTTGAAGTCCGGCTCCGTGCGCTGCGGCGCCTCCACGAAGCGCCGGCCGAACTCCGCCGCCCGCGGCTCGCCCACGTCGCGGAAGGCGGTGTAGCGCCCCGCGCTCACGAACGGCTGCCCGTACAGCTGCAGGGTGAGGTCCGGCGAGAAGGTGTAGTTGAGGCGCGCCGTGAGCGCCGCCGTGCGCTGCACCAGGTGCGCCCCGTGGTAGCGCCGCACCCCCAGCGAGTCCTGCTGGGTGAGGTACTGCCAGGCGGCCACGTTCCGCGAGAAGAGCGGCCCGATGGAGATCTCCGCCCGCCGGGACGTGCGCGCGGTGAGCAGGGGGAGCAGGCTCCAGCGGCGGCCGCCGGTGTCGTCCTCGCGCTCCATCGCCCAGTCCAGCCCCACCCGCACCGGCTTGCGGGGGTCCGTGCCGGCGCCGGCCGCCACCCGGGTGCGGGCGGGGGTGAAGAGCGCCGGCCCGCCGCGCAGCACCGTCGGCGAGAGCGCCGAGGCGAAGCGGGTGAGCGAGCCGTACCCGGTCCAGTAGCTGGTGAGCTCGAAGCTTCCCTCCAGCGAGGCGGCCGTCAGCGTCCGCTCGCCCCCCCAGGTCCACGCCAAGGTGGCGGCCGTCCCCACGGTCCAGGAGAGGAAGGCGCCCGAGGGGGCGTAGCGGGCGTAGGCCAGCGACCCGGAGAGGGAGGCCGCGTCGGCCAGGCGCAGGAAGCCCAGGTCGTTCACCTCGAACCCCGGGCTGCGCGCGGAGCCCGCCGCCGACCACCGCCAGTCGCCCCCGCCGATCTTCGCGATGCGCAGGTGGGCCGCCGTCCCCGCCAGCGAGGTGCGCGCGGGGTCGAGCTCCAGGTGGTCCGCGTCCGGCCGGTGGAAGAGGTGCGCGGCGGAGCGCTGGGTGAGCGCCAGCGCCTCCATGCTCCCCGCCACCCGGCTGGCCAGCACCCACCCCGTGGCCTCGTAGCGGTTGCCGCCCCAGCGGTGGCGTCCGTCCACCCCCGCGGCCAGCGCCGTCTCATGCAGGAAGTCCAGCCCGCCGTCCTCCGGCAGGTCGCGCCGGACCGCGGTGAGCACCCCGCCCACCGCCGTTCGCCCCTGCCGGTACTGGCGCGAGGCGCGCGCCATGGCGTACCCGGTGGGCGGCTCCACCGGGAGGACGCTGTCGCCGCCGGGAAGGAGGACGCGCGCGTGCTCCTCCCCCGTCACCGCCGCCAGCACCCCCAGCGACCACCCCGCCGTCTTCCCGGAGAGCTTGGCCGCGCCCAGGATGGTCGTGGCCTCCGGCGCGTCCGCCAGCGCGTCCAGCCGCCCCAGCCGCTGCGGCAGGCGGCCGATGCGGCGCGAGTAGAAGAGCTGCTCGTTGGCGGAGAGGTCCACCTGCCCCAGGCCGAACTTGAAGATGTCCGTCCCCTCCACGAAGAAGGGGCGCCGCTCGGGAAAGAAGGTCTCGAAGGCGGTGAGGTTCACCTCCGAGGGGTCCGCCTCCACCTGCCCGAAGTCGGGGTTCAGGGTGGCGGTGAGCGTCAGGTTGGAGGTGAGGCCGTACTTGACGTCGGCCCCCAGCGCGGCCACGGCCCCGTCGTCCCGCGGACCCTCCAGCCCGCGGCTCCACTGGTAGCGGGTGAGGGTGTACGGCTGCACCTCCAGCCGCCGGGGCGAGCCCAGCCCGCGCAGCCCCCGCAGCTCGCCCACGTACGACACGTAGCGGCCGGCGTTGGGCTCCACCTCCGACCAGAACGACGACTCGAAGCGCCGGGCGATCTCGCGGGCGAAGTTGATCCCCCACACCAGCTCGCCCCCCTCGCTGTTCGTGAAGCGCAGCTGCGACAGGGGGATGCGGTACTCCGCCGTCCACCCCGTCGAGTCCACCTGCGTCTCCGCCTCCCACACGGCGTCCCACCCCACGTCCTGCCCGGTGTCGTCGAAGTGGTAGGCGTCCTTCTTGACCCCCGCCGGGTTCACGGCGAAGCGGAAGGCGGTGCGGTTGTCGTGGTAGCTGTCGATGATGACGTGCGCCCAGTCGGAGTAGATCCCCGTGGGGTCGCGGCGGGCCAGCCGCTGCACGATGGAGTCCGGCGCCGCGTCGCGCATCCACATCCCCACGTAGATGGCGTCGTCGTCGTAGAGCACGCGCGCCTCGGTGGGCTGCGTGGCGGGCTGGCCGGGGTCCGGATACCACTGGACGAAGCCGGAGGCCACCTGCGCCCGCTGCCACACCGGCTCGTCCAGCCGCCCGTCGATGGCGGGGCGCTCCGCCGGGGAGGCGATGCGGGTGGCGGTGATCTGCGGAACCGTGTCGGCGGCGGCGAGCGCGGCGCCCACCAGGGCCAGCGATGCGAACATCGGGGTACGGCGGGTGGGGGACGGAGGAGGATCAGGTGGCGGCCGCGCTCCAGCGCGCGGCCGTCCCGTGCGGGTGGACGTACGGCGAATCCGCGTGCTCCCGCCGCACGTGCGCCACGCACGCGTCGCGGGTGCCGCGCGTCCCCGCGTCGCGCCAGCCGGGGGGGAGCGGGCGCCCCGCGGGCCAGACGGAGTACTGGTCCGCCGGGTCGATCACGACGGCGTAGAGCGGCTCCGGCGGCTGCGTCATGGGGCGTTCTCCTCCGGTACGGGACGGCAGATCAGGAGCGCACGGCGGCCTCCGCGGCGTCGTGCCGGGCGATGCACTCCGCCAGGGCGGCGGCGAGCCCGCGCACCTGCGGCTCGCGCACCATGGTATAGTGCGTCCCCGCGATTGGCGAGACCCACAGCCCGCCCCGCGCGTACGCGGACCATCCCAGCGCGCCGTCGTCCGGCACCGGCTGCAGGAGCTCGCGCGCCGGGAAGACGGCGACGGGCCCGTCGTAGGGGCGGGGCCGCCAGCGCTGCATGGCCAGCAGGTTGTGGCGGAAGACATGATACATCCGCCGCAGCTGCGGCACCACCACCTCCCCCTCCACCAGGCGCTCCGCCAGCGCGAGCTCCGCCAGCCGGGCGAGCGGATCCGCATCGGCGGCGATCGCCTCCAGCCGCGCCGCCGGCACCCCCAGGTCCGCCGCGAAGGCCGCCAGCAGCTCCCGCTCGTCCGGCTGCCAGCCGTCCGGCTCCCGCGCCACGGTGTCGATCAGCGCCAGCAGCGCCACCTCCTCGCCGACGGCGCGGAGCTGCCGGGCCATCTCCGCGGCCACCACGCCGCCCATCGACCACCCCCCCAGCAGGTACGGGCCCTCCGGCTGCACGCCGCGGACGGCGCGCAGGTAGAGCGCGGCCATCTCCTCGACGTCGTCCAGCGGCGTCTCGCCCTCGCGCAGCCCGGGGGCCTGCAGGGCGTAGAGGGGGCGGTCCTCCTCCCAGCGGCGCGCCAGGGCGTGGTAGCCCAGCACGGAGCCGCCGGCGGGGTGCACCAGGAAGAAGGGCGTCCGGCTCCCTTCCGGTCGCAGGGCCACCAGGGGGAGCCCGGCCTCCCCCGCCCCGCCCTCCTCCAGCCGCTCGGCCAGCTGCGCCAGCGTGGGGCTCTCGAAGAGCGCGGAGACGGGGAGGGTGCGCCCGAACGCCTCGCGCACCCGGGCGATGAGGCGCATCGCCAGCAGCGAGTGGCCGCCCAGGTCGAAGAAGCCGTCCTCGCGCCCCACCCGCTCCACCCCCAGCAGCTCGCGCCACACCTCCGCCAGCCGCTCCTCCGCCGGCGTGCGCGGGGGCGCGAAGGCCCGGGCGGCGGCGGCGCCGTCGGACGCGGGCTTCGGGAGCGCCCTGCGGTCCAGCTTGCCGTTGGGGCTCAGCGGCAGCGCCGCCAGCGGGACGAACGCCGCGGGGGCCATGTACTCCGGCAGCCGCTCGCGGACCAGCTTCCGGACCTCCCGCAGCAGCGTCTCGACGGGATCCTCGTCCTTCTCGTGCGCCGCGGAGGCGCCGTTGGCCGAGGGAGCGCCGCCGTTCGCCCGCACCTCCAGCGCCCGCCGCGCCTCCGCCGCGTGCTGCGGATGGGGGACGACGTAGGCGGCGATGCGCCGGTCGCCGGGGGCGTGCTCGTAGTCGACGACGGCCGCGTCCTGCACGCCGGGGTGGCGGAGGAGCGTGGAGTGGATCTCCCCCAGCTCGATGCGGAAGCCGCGGATCTTCACCTGGTGGTCCAGCCGCCC
>DATAAG010000682.1:0-3737 GCA_036260235.1 Longimicrobium sp. | reverse complement strand
GATTCGTAGCGCTGCAGCAGGACCAGGAAGAGCATCGACGCGACCGCGAGCACCACCGCCTCCACCGCCACGAGCCCGTCCTCGCCGTTCAGCTTGCTGTTGTACAGCTGCGTCGTGAGCACGCGAAAGCCGCCGCCGAAGACGTACGGTGCGCTGAACGACGCCATCGAGGTCATGAACACCAGCAGCGCCGCGCCGCCCACCGCGGGCGCCAGCATGGGCAGGGTCACGCGGCGCAGCGTGGTCCATCGGTCCGCGCCCAGCGCCGCGGCGGCCTCCGCGTAGCCGGCGTCCAGCCGCGCCAGGCCGGCGGAGGTGAAGAGGTAGAAGTAGACGTACATGGTGTAGGCGTGCACCAGCAGCACCGCCCACGCGCCGGAAAGCCGCCAGGGCGCCTGCTGCAGCCCCAGCAGCGCCTGCACGCCGCGGGTCAGGAACCCGCTCTCGCCGTAGAGAAAGAGGAAGGAGATGGTGCCGACCAGCGGCGGCAGCAGCACCGGCATGGCCGCCAGCGCGCCCAGCACGCCCCGCCCGGGAAAGTCGCGCCGTGCGAAGAGGAAGGCGAGCGGCACGCCGATCAGCGCCGAGAGGACGACGCTGGCCAGCGAGATCCACACGCTGTTCCACAGCGCCTCGCGCTCGCTGCGGCTGCCCACGAAGCGCGCGTAGTGCTCCGTGGTGAAGCGCCCCCCGTCCAGCACGCTGTCCGCCAGCACGAACAGGTTGGGATAGAGGACGAGCCACAGCAGCACGACGAGGACGCCCCCCGTCAGCAGCGCCGTGGCCGTGGGCCGCCCGAACCTGCTGCGCTCACCCGCCACTGTCACATCCGATTCCCGACAGAAGGTTGCAAATTTCTGGAGCCGTCCTCATCATTCGTCTCCCCCGCACATCCCCCGTTTACCAGGAGACGCGATGAGCAAGCTTACGCTCGATCCCTGCATGCTGCACGTGGAGTCGTTCGCACCCGCGGGCAGCGCGACCGGCTCCAGCGACACGATCCCCGGCCCCGGCGGCAGCGCGGACTATGGCGACACGGACCTGGACGTCCTGACCTGCGCCGGCTCCTGTCCGCCGGACTGCTAGGACGTCCCCTTCGCGCTCACCCGCGGCGTCCGTCCGGCGATCCCGCAAAGCAGCAGACGGCCGCCCGTTACCTTCATCGAGCGGGCGGCCGCCGTTCGATTCATTCCCCGCCCGGCCCCCGCAGGCGCATGGCCAGGAAGATGTCGGGCTTGCCGGGGCCGTTGGCGTCCGGCATCACGCCGACGAGCTCGAAGCCCAGGCGCTGGTAGAAGCCGAACGGGTGGTTGCGCAGGTTGCGGATCTCGCGCAGCCGGTCCAGCACGCCGGGATACAGGTCCACCCCGCCGATGCTGGTCATCTCCGACACGTCGTCCGAGCCCAGCCAGAGGGTGTACGCGCCCGCCGCCCGCGCCGCGTCCGCCAGCGCCTGCACCAGCGCCCGCCCGATGCCGCGCCCCTGGTACGCCGTGCCGACCACCAGCGGGTGCAGTTCCCACACGTTGCCGTCGTACTGGCGGATGCCGCCGATCCACCCGACCACGCGGCCGTCCGCGTCCACCGCGGCCCAGGCGCTCCGCTCCGGGTCCGTGGCGAACTCCGCCATCTCCGCGAGGGCCTCGTCCATGTGCGGATAGGCCTCCGGCCAGTTGTCGCGAAAGCCCTCCACCAGCAGCTCCGCCGCCTGCCGCACCGCGTCGCGGTCCTCCGGGCGCAGGGGAACGATGCGGATGCCGTCCGGCGCGCTCACGCCGCCTCCCGTACGGGGGGAAGAGTTTCTTTCGTGAAACGGATGGGAAATTTACGTTTGATCATCTCCGCCGCGACCGCTCTTCCACCCATTTTTCGCAACCCGCGAGAGGAAATCCGCCATGCGCAAGCTGAGACTGGAGCTGGATTCGCTCGACGTGCAGACGTTCGAGACCCACGCTGGGAAGGTGCAGACGACCGGCACCATCGACGCGCACGAGTCCGAGGATCCGCCCAACACTGACCCGCATCTGAACACCTGCGACGTGCTGTCGTGCGGGGGCACCTGCTGGCTGACGCCCAACGCCTGCGGCTCCTGCGGCTGCGGGGAAACGAACTTCGATCCCTGCGGGTGAGCCAGGGGGCGGTGCATCGTCCTCACGCCGCCTCCGGCGCGTAGGCGACGGGCTCCGCGCGGGGGTGCAGGGCCAGGCTCACGGCGCTTCCCTGCGCCGCCGCGTTGGCCCGGCTCTGCACCAGCACCTCCGCGCCACCCTCCATCTCCACGCGGTAGAACGTCGCCGCACCGGCGAAGCGGCGGTCCACCACGCGCCCGGGGAGCGTGCCGTCCGCCCGGTCCGCGGCCAGCTCCAGCACCTCCGGCCGCACCATCACCCGCACCGGCGCGCCCACCGTCCGCGGTGCGTCCGGCGCCAGGCGCGCACGCCACCCGGTCCCGGTCGGCAGGCGGCAGACCGCGTGATCGCCGTCCACCGAATCGACCACGGCGGGAAAGAAGTTAGCGCGCCCCAGGAACGACGCGACGAACGCGTTGGCCGGCGCGCCGTACAGCGCATCCGGCGTCCCCACCTGCTGCAGCCGGCCGCGGTCGAGCACGGCGACGCGGTCGGAGAGGGCGAACGCCTCTTCCTGGTCGTGCGTCACGAAGACGGCCGTCATCCCCAGCCGCTTGAGCAGGGCGCGCAGCTCGTCGCGGGTGCGCTCGCGCAGGGCGGCGTCCAGGTTCGACAGCGGCTCGTCCAGCAGCAGCAGCGGCGGCTCCGGCGCCAGCGCGCGCGCCAGGGCGATGCGCTGCTGCTGGCCGCCGGAGAGCGCCTGCACCTTCCGCCGCGCGTACGGCTCCATCTCCACCAGCGCCAGCGCGCGCACCACCTTCTCGCCGACCGCTTCGCCGCGCTCGCCGCGCGACTTGAGGCCGAACGCCACGTTCTCCCACACGTCCAGGTGGGGAAAGAGCGCGTAGTTCTGGAACACCATCCCCACGTCGCGCTTCTGCGGCGGGAGCGTGGATACGTCGTTGCCGCCGAGCACCACGCGGCCGGACGTCGGCTGCTCGAAGCCGGCGATCATCCGCAGCGTGGTGGTCTTGCCGCAGCCGGAGGGCCCCAGCAGCGTCAGGAACTCCCCCGCCGCCACCTCCAGCGAAACGTCGTCCACCGCCACCGTCTCCCCGAAGCGGCGCGTCAGGTTCTCGAGCCGAAGCACAGTGCGAGAGTGCGAGAGTGCGAAAGTGATTCGAGCGCGGTGGACGCGTCATGCCGCGCCCCCTCCGGGCTCGCAAGACTCGCCCACCTCCCCCAAAAACCCCTGGGGGAGGTTGAACTACGATTGCGCGCGCAGGACTCGCCCGTGCAGTCCGCGCAGGCGGACTTCGCGAATTTCCAGCGGCGAATTCATTCGCTCCCGGAGGCGAACGCCGCGATTTCAATCGCCGGGCGCGAGGCGGTGCGGCGCGCGGTGGACGCGTCCCGCCACGCCCCCTCCGGGCTCGCAAGACTCGCCCACCTCCCGGTTGAACTACGATTCCGCGCGCAGGACTCGCCCGTGCAGTCTGCGCAGGCGGACTTCGCGAAATTCCAGCGGCGAATTCTTCATTCGCTCCCGGAGGCGGACGCCGCGATTTCGATCGCCGGGCGCGAGGCGGTCCGGCGCGCGGTGGAGGCGCCCCGCCGCGCCCCCTCCGGGCTCGCAAGACTCGCCCACCTCCCCCAAAAACCCCTGGG
>DATAAG010000681.1:0-3063 GCA_036260235.1 Longimicrobium sp. | reverse complement strand
CGTGAGTGCGTGAGTGCGTGAGTGCGTGAGTGCGTGAGTGCGTGAGTGCGTGAGTGCTTGAGTGCGTGAGTGGCAGCAGAGTGCCTGCCGTCCGCCGCCCCTTCCGCTCGCTCAGGCTCGCACCTCCCCCAAAACACCCTGGGGGAGGTTGAACTTCGGATCCCTCCGCCGACACTCGCCCGTGCAGTCCGCGCAGGCGGACTTCGCGAATTTCCAGCGGTGAATTCATTCGCTCAGGGCGGTGGCCGGGCTCCGCGCGCGCCGGCCAGCCACCGGGCCGGGCGGGTAGATCCTTCGGTCGGCGCCAGGCGTCCGTGCGCGACGCAGGACCGGGGCGGCGCCTCCCTCAGATGACAGCTCATACGAGGCGGAAACGGACCGCCGTTGCCCGCTATTCCCTATTCCCTATTCCCTATTCCCTCACACCTCCACCTCCAGCCCGTCGTACGCCGCGAACACGCCGTCCGGCAGCCGCTCGTCCAGCTCCGCCTGCGAGGTCTTGTGGCTCAGGTGCGTCAGGTAGGTGCGCTCGGCGCCGACGGCTCGGGCGGCCTCCACCGCCTCTTCCACGCTGAAGTGCGTGGGGTGCGGGTGGCCGAACCAGAGCGCGTTCAGCACCAGCACGCGCACCCCCTGCAGCGCCTGCGCCGTGCGCTCCGGGAGGCGCTTGCCGTCCGTCACGTATCCCAGGTCTCCGACGCGGAAGCCGTACACGTGCAGCGGCCCGTGCGGCACCGGCAGCGGCGTCACCCGGAAGCCCGCGATGTCCACGGG
Source organism: Longimicrobium sp. (assembly GCA_036260235.1). Lineage (GTDB taxonomy): Bacteria > Gemmatimonadota > Gemmatimonadetes > Longimicrobiales > Longimicrobiaceae > Longimicrobium. The sequence goes on along the minus strand of DATAAG010000681.1, from coordinate 2,289 downwards.
CTCGTACGCCCGTACCTCGGTGAGCTCCGCCTCCGGCTTGGAGGTTCCGTCGGGGGTGCGGACGCCGCTGTCGAACACGTACCGGAAGCGCTCGCGCAGCGTGGCGGCGCAGTCCGCGGCGGCGTACACGGGAATGGGCTCGCGGCGGCGCTCGGAAAAGACGCGCACGTCGTCCATCCCGTGGATGTGGTCCGCGTGGCAGTGGGTGAACCAGATGGCGTCCACCATCGACACCCTCGCCGCCACCAGCTGCAGCCGCAGCTCCGGCGGCGTGTCCACCAGTAGCCGCCGGTCGCCGTCCGTCACCAGCGCCCCGTGCCGCGTGCGCCGGTCCCGCGGGTCCGCAGAGGTGCAGGTGGCGCACCCGCAACCGATCACCGGCACGCCGAAGCTGGTGCCGGTGCCAAGGAAGCGGAGCTTCACGGCAGGAAAGTGCGTAAGTGCGTGAGTGCGTGAGTGCGTGAGTGAACGGCACCGGCCCGCGTACCCCAGGCCGGCCGACGGTGCGCCCCCCCATTCACGCACTCACGCACTAACGCACTAACGCACTTTGTCACACCACGGATACCTGCAGCAGGTTCGTCGTCCCCGGCTGGTGCATCGGCAGGCCGGCGGTCACCACCACGCGGTCGCCGGGCTTCACCAGGCCCCGCTTGAGCGCCTCCTCGCGGCCGCACGCCAGCATCTCCGTAAAGCTGGCCTCTTCCGAGCAGACGATGGGGATCACCCCCCACACCATCGCCAGCTGGTGGTAGGTGCGCTGGTTGTCGGTGATGGCCAGGATGGGCACCGGCGGCCGGAACGACGACACCACCCGCGCCGTCGATCCGCTCGTCGTGAAGGTGAGGATGAGCGGCGCCTTCAGCCGGCGCACCGCCTCCACCGTGGCGCCGGCGATGGCGCGCTCGGTGGGCGTCCTCCCCTCCTCGCCGGAGTCGATGGGCATGTCGTAGTGCGGCCCCGTCTCCAGGATGTGCGAGTCCTCGATCTCCTGCGCAATGCGGTCCATCGCCTGCACCGCCTGCACGGGAAAGCGGCCCGTGGCCGTCTCGGCGCTCAGCATCACCGCGTCGGTGCCGTCGATGATGGCGTTGGCCACGTCGCTCGCCTCCGCGCGGGTGGGGCGCGGGTTCTCGATCATCGACTCCAGCATCTGCGTGGCGGTGATCACCGGGCGGCTGCTCTGGTTGGCCAGCTGGATCATCCGCTTCTGCGCCAGCGGCACCTGCTCGAAAGGGAGCTCCACCCCCAGGTCGCCGCGGGCAACCATCGCCGCGGACGAGACCTTGAGGATCTCCGCCAGGTTCTCCAGCGCCATCCCCTTCTCCACCTTGACCACCACCAGCGGCCCGCCGGGGGGAATGCGGCTCACCAGGTCCTTCACGTCCTCCGGCGAGCGGACGAACGAGAGGGCCAGGTAGTCCACCTGGTGCTCCAGGGCGAACTGCAGGTCGCGCAGGTCCTTCTCGGTGAGCGAGGGGATGCTGAGCAGGGTGCCGGGAAGGTTGATCCCCTTGTTGCTGGTGAGCTCGCCGCCGTGGATGACGCGCATGGCCACGCGGGGCGCCTCCACGTCCTCCACGATCAGCTCCATCAGCCCGTCCGCCAGCAGCACCACGTCGCCCACCTCCACGTCCTGCGCCAGCTCCGTGAAGGTGGTGGGGAGCTCGCCGTCGCGGTGCTGCCCTTCGGGGGCAAAGACCACGCGGTCGCCGGGGCTGAGCTGCACTGGCTCCGGCAGCACGCCCACGCGGATCTTGGGGCCCTGCAGGTCGCCCAGCACGGCGACGGGGCGGCCGGCGCGCACGGAGGCCTCGCGCACGTTGCGGATGGTCTGCGCGTGGCGCTCCAGGTCGCCGTGCGAAAAGTTGATGCGGGCCACGTCCATCCCCGCCGCGATGAGCGAGTCGATGCGCTCCGGCGACCAGGAGGCGGGGCCCAGCGTGCAAACGATCTTGGTGCGTCTCTGCATCGTGTGCGGACGTGCGTTTCGGCTACGCGGCAGGCGGGCAAGGACCGGACCGCCAGCCCTGCGCGCGCTCGCGTGAGCGGGACAACTTGCCGCCCGCGCGCCGCCACGCAAGGGCGCGGCCTCTCCCGCGACACCATTTCGTCAGAATCGCTGACAAAATGAGGAAGATCAGGAGATCCCGCCGCACGCCGGGCGCCCTCCCTCCCTGGCCCTTCACCGCACACTGCGCGGGGGGCGGGAGAGCCGACGACGGACTGCGGTGGGCACCCGGTCCCGAGCGGGTAAACCCGCCGCCCGGGAAAGCCACGAGCCCCGTT
>DATAAG010000680.1:0-8352 GCA_036260235.1 Longimicrobium sp. | reverse complement strand
CCATCGCACCGCGGATCCCGCCGCCCACGAGCCGCGGACGTCATCGGGCGCGGCGGAAGCACTGCGCGAAGCCGCCGATCCCGTGGGCACGCTGGAGACGCGCATCCCCACGGTGCAGGATGCGATCACCTGGATGACGTTCGCCACCCGGCCGGGCGCGTGCGGCACGGCCGATCTCCTGGTCCTGCGCGCCGCCGACCGCAACGTCGCCGTGCGGGGCGGACGGATGGACGTGGGCTACTCCCGGCGCGCCGCGGACAACTGGAACGCCGTGCCCTCCTGCGCGCAGGGCCTGCTGCGAGTTCGGCTGGAGATGGCGGACGGCCGCGTACGTTCGCTGTCGGGCGCCATCGTGGATGCAGCGCCGGAGGAGGCGGTGGATGCGGGTGAAGCCGCCGGATACCTGCTCTCGGTGGCCACCTCGTCGCCGGAGCCGGTGGCGCTGCTGGCGATGACGGCGGCGGTGCTCGCGGCCGCACCGGTCCGTTCCGGCGCGCTCCTGTCCATCGCCGAAGACGCGCGGCGGCCCGACGCCGTGCGCGCCTTCGCCGCGCGCTGGCTGGGCCACGCGGGCGACGCATCCATCGCTCCCGCGCTGGAACGCATGGCCCGCGGCGCATCCACTCCCCATGCCGTCCACCTGGCCGCGGTCGACGCGCTCGGCGCGCTGGGCGGCGGCACCGGCAGTCCCCACCTGGCCCGCCTGCGCGACGACGCACCGGACGACCGCGTGCGCCAGGCCGCAGCCCGGCAGTGGGACCTCGTCCGGGCACGTCTCCCCGCCCCCGGCCCGTGAGCTGAAGCGGCGGGGCATCGCCCGCATCCTCATCCCCAGAACAGCGACGAATCGATGATCGGCAGGCGCTCCCGGGCGCCTGCCCGGGGAGCGCTCGCCCCTCATCCGCATCACCGCATCCGAGAAGGAGGATCCGATGCGATCATCATCCATCCGCGGAGCAGCCGTCGTCGTGGCACTGGCGGCCGCCGCGGCACCGGCCGGCGCCCAGGCGGAGGCGGACTCCGCCGTGCTCCGCGTCGCGTTCGTCCAGGACACGCTCCCCAACGGGCTGCGCGTGCTCTACCACGTGGACCGGTCGATCCCGGCGGTGGCGGTGGACGTGTGGTACGAGGTGGGCGCGAAGGACGAGGCCCCCGGCCGCACCGGCTTCGCCCACCTCTTCGAGCACGTGATGTTCAAGGGGAGCCGCAACGTGCCCGACGGGGCGCACTGGGCGCTGCTGGAGCGTGCCGGCGCCCGCGGCGGCGCGGACGTGAACGGCACCACCAACCACGACCGCACCAACTACTTCCAGACCGTCCCCAGCAACCAGCTGGCGCTCGCGCTCTGGCTGGAGGCGGACCGCATGGGCACCCTGCTGGAGACGCTCACGCAGGAGAAGCTCGACAACCAGCGCGAGGTGGTGAAGAACGAGCTGCGGCAGGGGATGGAGAGCGACCCCTGCGGCGCCTGGTACGAGCTGATGCTCGCGCGGGTCTTTCCGGAAGGGCACCCGTACCACCACAGCATCGTGGGGTCCATGGAGGACCTCTCCGCCGCCACGCTGGAGGACGTCCGCCACTTCTTCCGCACGTACTACACGCCGGACAACGCCGTCCTGGCCATCGCCGGCGACTTCGACCTGCACGAGGCGCGGCGGCTGGTGCAGCGCTACTTCGGCCCCATCCCCCGCGGCGCCGCCCGGCCCGCCCGGCGCCCGATGACGCTCCCCATCCCCATCGGCCGGACGGAGCGGACGACGATCCCGCTGACGCGATCGCGCGCCCCCGCCGTCTTCGTGGGATTCCGCGTGCCGGCGCAGCGGGACTCACTGGGCCCCGCCGCCGTCCTCCTCTCCATGGTGCTGGGTGACGGCGAGGGAAGCCCGCTGTACCAGCGGCTGGTGCGGGAGGGCCGGCGCGCCGTGGCCGCCTCCGCCTGGAACATCTGGCTGGTGGAGGGCGCGGACCTGGCCACCTTCTCCGCCACCGGCGCCCCCGGCGCGGACGCCGATTCGCTGGCCGCCGCCCTGGAGGAGGCGATCCCGGCGCTGATCGAGGCCGTGACGCAGGAGCGGCTGGACGCGGTGCGGGCGGGCCTCCGCTTCCAGTTCATGAACGGCCTGCAGACGCTCGGCGGGTTCGGCGGGCGGGCGGACCGGCTGGCGGAGGGGTGGATCTACTTTCGCGATCCCGGCTGGGTGAACGCGCGGATGCGGCGGTTCGACGCCGTGACGGTCGATCAACTGCGCCGCGCCGCGCGCCAGTGGCTGGTGCCGCTGAACCGCGTCACGCTGGTCTTCGATCCCGCCGCGGCGGAGGATGCGCCGTGAGCGCGCCCGGCATCCGCCGCCGGCTGGCGCCCGTCCTGGCGGCCATGCTCGGCGCGGGCGCGGCGGGCACGCTGGCGGCCCAGGACTCCGCACCTCCCCCGCCGGGGCCGATCCGCCCCTTCGAGGCGCCGCGGCCGCAGCGCTTCACCCTGGCGAACGGCGTGCGCGTCGTCGCCGTCGAGCGCACGGCGATCCCCATCGTCGCCGTGGGCGTGCTGGTGGAGGCGGGGACGACGTACGAGCCGGCGCGCTCGGCGGGGCTGGCGCGGCTGGCGGCGAGCCTGCTGCGCGAGGGGACGGCGGACACGCCCGGGCCGGAGCTGGCGCGCCGCCTGGCCGCCCTGGGCGCGGAGTGGGAAACCTTCGCCGGCTTCACGCACGCGGGCGTCACCTTCACCACGCTCTCGCCGCGCGTACCCGAGGCGCTCGACCTGCTGGCGGCGGCGCTCCGCTCTCCCGCGTTCCCGGCGGACGGCTTCGACCGCCGCAGGGCGGAGGCGGTGGCCGCGCTGGAGCAGCGAAACGCGGACCCCACCGTAGCCGGGTTCGACCTGCTGGTCCGCGCGCTCTTCGCGCCCGGCGCCCCGTACGGCCGCGCGCCGGAGGGCGAGCGCGCCGGGCTGGAGGCGCTGGCCCGGGACGACGTGGTGCGCTGGCACGGCGAGCACTTCGTACCCGCGCGAACGACAGTGGTGTTCGTCGGCGCCGTGCCGCCGGCGCGGGCCAGGGCGCTGGCGGAAGCGGCGTTCGGGTCGTGGCGCGCGGAGCCGCGCGCCGCCCCCGCCCCGTTCCCCTCCCCGCCCGCCCCGGCCGCCGGCGCCCGGGTGATCCTGGTGGACCGCCCCGGCGCGGCGCAGACCGGCATCGTCGTCGGATCACTCACGGTGACTGCCACGGACTCGCTCTACTTCCCCCTCCTGCTGCTGAATCGGGTGCTGGGGGTGGGCACCAGTTCGCGGTTGAACCGCACGCTCCGCGAACGCCGGGGCTTTACCTACGGCGTGCAGAGCTACGTGGAGGCGCGCCGTGGCGTCGGCGTGTTCAGCGTGGAGGGGCTGGTGCGCACCGACGCGACCGACTCCACGCTGGTGGAGCTCTCGGCGGAGCTGCGGCGGCTGGCCTCCGGCGACGTCACGGCGGAGGAGCTGGAGGGGGCGGTGAGCGGCCTGACGGGCAGCTTTCCCACCTCGATCGCGACGGTGCAGGCGCTGCGCACTCGCCTGGTGAACCTGCTCGCCTGGGATGCGCCGCTGGACTTCTACACCAGCTATCGCGAGCGCCTGTCGTCGGTGGATCTCGCGCAGGTGAACGCCGCCGCGCGCCGGCTCTTCCATCCTGAGCGGATGATCTACGTGCTGGTCGGCGACCTGCGCGCCATCGAGGCCCCGGTGCGTGCACTGAACCTGGGGCGCGTGGAGGTGTGGGACCCGCAAAGATAGGCCTCATACCGAATCCGGATAAACTGTCATTCTGAGGAGGCGCCCCCCGGGTTCGGCGCGAGGGGCGGGAGATTCTTCGGTCGCGCCACGGGCTCCGTGCTCATCCGTCGGCTCGGCGCGGGCGCTCCCTGATGGGAAAGGTCCGGTGTGAGCCGCCGCGCCCCCTCCGGGCTCGCATGACTCGCCCACCTCCCCCAAAAACCCCTGGGGGAGGTTGTTGGGGACGAGAGATTCGTGCGAGACGTCTTTCGTCCCATAGGGTAGGCGCAGCAGTTAAGGACTCAGAATGACAGGTGTTTTCCGGATCTGGTGATCACACGGAGTCAACGGAGTCCGATCCGCTTTCCTCCGCTGACTCCGTTGACTCCGTGTGAGGCCATTCTTCGCCCGGGAATCCACGACTCCCCCGCAGAACACATACCGAATACGCCATGATTGCGCATTCGCAGTCAGCAACATACTTTTCTCTCCACAATTTGTTCTCAATAAGAACAATGTCAGGAACTGGGGGAACAAAAGGGTGCGGATCTCCGGCCGATCCGCAGCCTTCGGCACCTCTGCCGGGGCGCGCGGGCGGCTTTACCTCCTCATGGAGGACATGATGCGCAGATACGGCTACGTGGCGGGCGGAATGCTGCTGGCGCTGGCGGCGTGCGGCGACGCACCCAGCGAACCCTCGCCCGCGGCGTCGGGAGCGGTGGGCATCGCGGCGGCGCTGCCGGCGTTCCCGGGCGCGGAGGGCTTCGGGACGCTGACGGTGCACGGCCGCGGCGGGCGGGTGATCCAGGTCACCAACCTGAACGACACCGGCCCCGGCAGCCTGCGCGAGGCGCTCACGGCCACGGGCCCGCGCATCGTCGTCTTTCGCGTGGGCGGACTGGTCACGCTGGCCACCCCCATCGAGATCCGCTCCCCCAACCTGTACGTGGCGGGGCAGACGGCGCCGGGCGACGGCATCACCGTGCGCGGCTCGCAGATCTCGGTGAAGGCATCCGACGTGGTCATCCGCCACGTCCGCAGCCGCGCCGGCGATGGCACCACGGGCACGGCGTGCGGCAGCCGCGACGGCTTCCAGATCATCAACGGGCCGTGGAAGAACATCGTGCTGGACCACGTCTCCGCCAGCTGGGGGGTGGACGAGAACATGTCCATCTGGCCCTCCTCGTCCAACACGCCCACGACCGACATCACCATCCAGTGGAGCATCATCAGCGAGGGGCTGCTGAACAGCTGCCACCCGGAGGGGCCGCACGGAATGGGCGTGCTGCTGGGGGACTTCTCGTCCAACATCAGCTTCCATCACAACCTGATGGCGCACAACAACCAGCGTAACCCGCGCATCAAGGGGAGCGTGCGCAACGCCGACATCGTCAACAACGTCTTCTACAACTACGGGCAGATCGCGGGGCAGTTCGGCGAGGCCAAGAAGGTGTCCACGGCCAACTTCGTGAAGAACTACTGGAAGGCGGGGCCCAGCAGCACGGCGTCGTACCAGCTGTCGGTGGCGACGAACATGTCCAGCGGCACGGGCATCTACTACCAGGGCAACATCGCGCCGCGGCGGCCCACGGACACGGGGCCGGAGTACGCCATCAGCAGCCAGGGCAGCCTGTACGCGGTCGCCACGCGCTTCGCCGCGCCCGCCATCACCACGCAGACGGCGCTGGACGCGTATCCGCTCATCCTGCAGAAGGCCGGCGCGACCGTGCCCGTGCGCGACGCGGTGGACGCGCGCATCGTGAGCGAGGTGCAGAACGGCACCGGACGCATCATCAACTCCCCGTCGGAGGTGGGCGGCTACCCCGTGTACCGCAGCGGCACGCCGCCGGTGGACACGGACGCGGACGGCATGCCCGACACCTGGGAGAGCGCCCGCGGCCTGAACCCGGCCAGCGCCTCCGACGCCGCCACCGACCGCGACGGCGACGGCTACACCAACGTCGAGGAGTACGTCAACTCGCTGGCGGGCTGAGCGTCCCGGGTGACCGGCGGCGGGGAGCCATCCCCGCCGCCATTTTGCTCCGAGAGGGAGCAAACGCATCGTGCACCAGGCGTCCACCCTCCACGCGGCTCCCGGGAGTCGTCGCCGGGCGCCGATCCGTCACTGCGCCAGTACGGATTCGCCCGGCAGGTGCAGCTCAACCAGTCACTCCATCGACCTCAGCCGGCGGGGTTGGGGTTCCGGTTTTCGAAGCGCGTACTGGTGCACGTAGCTGGTGCCGAGCGCGTCCACCCATGCCCCCAGGACAAAATCCCTGCCGACCTGAAAGACGGTGAAGCCCCGCGGTAGTTCCAGCGTGCCCAGGTAGACGCCGGTGGAGTCGAATACGCGCCAAAGCACGCGTTCTTCACCCGGGCGCACGTAATCCTGCACCCACAGGTTGCCGTCAGGGTCCGTTTTCAATGACGCATAGGCGGGGAAGAACTCCGGGAAGGAGAGATCCCGGTACCACCCGGCGAGGGATCGGCGCCGGGCCGGGTCCCTGACGCGGGCAAGTTGCTCATCGGTGTAGCGGTCCCGGTCTCTGGCGGTAATGCGCCGCCTTCCCACATCTCTGCGAATGAGCGCCTCCTGCGTTCCCTGCATCGAGAATGAGCCGATCACGTACTCGTCGGCCGTACCGATGAGCACCTTCTCGCCGTGGATCGTCACCGACAACTGCTTTCCCAGCGGGAGTGGACCATCGCTCCCCGCATGGCGGTATCGATCAGGGCCCGGGAAGGACCCGAAATCGTGCAGCATCTCTCCCTCTCGCGAGATCACGGCGACGGGGGCGGCCAATCGATGGGGTCCGACCTTTCGTCGAACCGCGGCAGTGGAACGGGTGCTTACCACGAGAGGTCCACCGCCGGCACAGGCGACCGCGGACGGTGCGCGCCCGGCTACAGGCGTGCGCGGCCAGAAAGAGCGTGCGTACGTGCCTGCGGGATCGAACACCGAGATTCGTGCAAGGCTGACGTCATACACGAATACCGAGTCCCCTCCACACTCGCCGAGCCAGCCAATCGCCTGGAACTCGCCCGGTCCGGCGCCTTTTCTGCCCGTGGCGCGCATGAACCGGCCGTTTGCGTCGAAGTACCGGAGCTGATGGCTGAACCCGTCGGCGACCACGATTCGTCCATCCGACAAACGGGCCGCGCCCGCAATGTTGCCAAAGACGTACGCATCATCACCTTCGGTCAGCCCGATGGAAAGCACGTTCGCCGTGTCCAGGTGCCACGAATCTCCACGTGTCCATGCGGGAGCGGAAGCCTCTATCACGCTGGCTGCGCCGCGCTGCATGTCACGGATGTGCGGTGCGCCGTCCCGGCATGCAGCCAACCCGAGCGCAACGGCCAGAAAAGGGCTGCACGGGCGCATGCCGGGAAATGGGGAGATCTGGTGACGCATCGGAGTGCGGAAGTTCGGGTTCCAGGGGAACGGCTGGGTGGCGAGCCCCGGCGACGATGGACAGGGAGTGGAGCACTGGCCGGCAGTGTTGCTGACGGGTATCAGGTGATGCAACCCTTGTCGTTCGGGTCGCATTTGTCGCCGCGTAGATAGTTGCCCTGGATGCAGTCCCAGTCGGGCTTCGGCGCACAGCTGGCGAAGCTGTCCTCACCACCGTCGCCGATCCGCCCCCCTTCCTGGGCGCACGCATTGGTGATCCTCACCCCCACGGCACCCGGAGCGATTTCAACGGGGGCCGCAGCAGCAGCGAGTGCGAGTCCCACGATGAAGCAAGACTTTCTGGATCTTCCGTTTCGCATGGTTTTCACCTTGAGCATAGGGTTGTACAGATGCAGCCCGGGGCTCGCCTTCCCGCGCAATTTCCGACATCAGATCGCTGCTGATTGGTCTGGTGATCTGGCCACCAGCGCGTCAGCCGGCTCATTCCAGAATGCTGCCACGCCGCCACTCCAGTGCTGCCGATGGAGCAAACGCCGACAGGACAGCCATTTGCGCGTACCTGTTGCGCAACCGGCGGTATCAGATTATCGCGAGTGAACTGCGGATGAATTGTCCCAATCTGATCCCTACGTGCCTCACGTCGGAGCCCTCTACGGGCGTTGAGAGCACGCCTCCCGGGCACCAGCGGCCACACTCGCTATGTCCGATCGAGCACGCGGCCGACGGCGAGGCGGGTCCAGGCGAGGTCCTCGTCCAGGGTGCGGCCGGCCCAGCGGACCTCGGGGGCCACGCCCGCGCGGAAGGCGAGGAAGCTGACGGCGGCGGCCGCGTTGTGCAGCAGGATCCGCTCGCGCGACACGGCGCGGCCCACCGCCGGCACGTAGACGGCGAGGGCGGCGTCGAGCAGCGGCTGGGCATCCGCAGGCCCCACCAGGTAGCGGAAGTCGATGTGCCGGTCCGCCCGCCGCGCCGTATCCCAGTCGAAGACGCCGCGCACGGCGCAGGTGTCCGGGTCCACGGCGAGGTTGTGGAAGCCGAGGTCCGCGTGCACCAGCACCCGGTCCTCGTCCGCCGTCGGCAGCGCCTCGTAGCGCGCCAGCACCTCGTCCGCGCGGGCGTGGAGATCCGGGTCGCCGACCACCTGCGGCAGGCGCTCCGCGATCCAGGCGCGCGGCTCCGGCCAGTCGGGTCG
>DATAAG010000679.1:0-9340 GCA_036260235.1 Longimicrobium sp. | reverse complement strand
AGAAGGGAACGCCGGAAACGCATCGTGCACCTCGGGATGAGGATGGGTCGTGTCGGTCAGGCCGGGCCGGGCCGGGGGATACCGCTGTCCGGCGCATGGCCAGACAGCAATGCCGGTGCCCTGATCGGCCGCCAATCCAAGCAGATGCGGCACATCGGGTTACGCGCGGCATCCCGCATGGGCCGGTCGTCCGGCGCCCACTCTGGAGGACACCGGCGCCCGCATTTTCACACGTGGAACGCGGGGCGGCGGGGGATCTTGACGGGTGACCGGGTGACAGGGTGACAAGGTGACAGGGCGAGGCGGGACTCAGAGGAGGATCGACGAAATGGCGGTGGAGATCACGGGCCGGTACGCCGGCAACCTGAAGGTGGACCTGCGGCACGGGCCGTCGGGGACGGAGATGCGCACGGCGGCGCCGGTGGACAACAACGGCGACGGCAGCTCGTTCAGCCCCACGGACCTGCTGGCGGCGTCGCTGGGCGCCTGCATGGTGACGGTGATGGGCATCTACGCGCAGAAGAACGGCATTCCGTTCGACGGGGTGGAGTTCCGGCTGGAGAAGCACATGCGCGGCGACCCGCGCCGCGTGGACCGCATTCCCGTCACCATCCGCATGCCCGCGGCGCTGGACGAGCGGCAGCGCAGGACGCTGGAGCACGTGGCGCTCACCTGCCCCGTGCACCGCAGCCTGCTCCCGGAGATCGAGCGCGACGTGCGCTTCGTGTACGACGTGGAGGCGCCGGTCGGCGCCGGCTCTGCCGCCTGAGCGGCTGAAGCCGCCGCGCCGCCGTAACAACTGCGGAAGCCCCGCGAACTACGCGAGGCTTCAGCTGCCTGGAGCTCGCCGTCGTGCACGGCCGCCAGCGTGCGGCAGGAGGGGTCCGCGCAGGCGGACATCGCGAAGTTCCAGCGGCGCCTTCGGTCGCTCCAAACCGGCGCCGATCAGCCGGTGAACAGCGTCGGCTCGGCGGCGAGGGCGGCGATGCGCTGCTGTGCGACGGGGAGGGCGTAGTCGCGGATGCGGTCCCAGCGCACCCAGACGGCATCGTCATAGCCGATGGCGCGGGGGTCGCCGGAGAGGACTGTACAGCGGACGGCGTGGTAGGTGGCGCGGACGTGCGTGAAGGTGTGCTGCACGACCGCCACCGGCTCGCCGGCCCGCACCTCGAGCGCCAGCCCCTCGCGCGCGGCGCGCGCGGCGGCGGCGGGGACGGACTCGCCGGGGTGTCGGATGGCGGCGGGAAAGGCCCACATCCCGCCCAGCCGCGCCTCCACCGGACGACGGACGAGGAGCACCTCGCCGCCGCGCTCGATCACCGGGACGGCGGTGTCTTCGTGCGGCAGCGGCTTCGCCTTCTTGCGGGCGGGGCGCTCGTTCTGCGTGCCCGCGGCGTACGCCGCGCAGAACTGGCGGACCGGGCACTCGCCGCAGCGCGGGTTGCGCGGCGTGCAGACGGTGGCGCCCAGCTCCATCACGGCCTGGTTCACGTCCCCCGGCCGCTCGCCGGGGACGAGCGCGGCGGCCATCTCCCACAGCCTGTCCTCCGCCGGCGCCGGATCGTCCGTCCAGCGGGCGAAGACGCGGCGCACGTTGCCGTCCACCACGGGCTCCTCGCGCCCGAACGCGATGGACATCACCGCCCCGGCCGTGTACCGCCCCACGCCGGGGAGCGCACGGAACGCCCCGGGATCGGCGGGGACGCGGCCGTCGTGGCGCGCGGCGACCTCCTGCACGGCACGGTGGAAGTTGCGGGCGCGCGAGTAGTATCCCAGCCCCTCCCACGCCTTCAGCACCTCGTCCAGCGGCGCGGCGGCGAGCGCCTGCACCGTGGGGAAGCGCGCCAGCCAGCGCTCGTAGTACGGCCGCACCGTCTCCACGCGCGTCTGCTGCAGCATCACCTCCGACAGCCACACGCGGTACGGGTCCGGCGTCTCCCCCGGCGCGGCGCGCCAGGGGAGGTCGCGGCGCGCGGCGTCGTACCAGGCGAGCAGGCGGGTACGGACAGACTGCATACGGTCAGGGCCAGGGACGAAGAACGAGGGATCGAAAGATGTAAACAAAGTACGCCGTCCGCACGCGGACCGCACCTGCCCCAACGGGGGATTGCCTCCCTGCATCAAAGCGCCGGACCGGGCCACCACCGCCCGGTCCGGCGTTCCGTCGATGGGGATCGAGCGAGCCGCGCCGGGAATCAGCGGAAGCAGCGACAGGCGCCGGTGCTGCAGTCGCCGTACGCATACCCGCGCGACACGCAGATCGCGTCGCAGCGCTCGTCGCTGCACGACAGCGCGGCCGACGTCGCCGCGGGCGCCGCGAACGCCTGCGCCGCGCCGAACCCCAGCGCGCCGGCGGCGCCCGCGGAGAGCACCCCGATGCAGATGGCCCTGGAAATCCTCGTCATCTCGGCCTCCGTGGAGAGGGAAGGTCGTCCGGCATCCATGCGCCGGCCCTTCCGAAGGATGCCACCCTCCGCCCACGCGCAGAACCAGCATGGGACGAAGGGCAGGATGCCGTGCCCAGTGGCTCCCGGCGCGTACGCGTCGCGCAGATCCCTCACAGGGATGGGGGTGCTGGAAGTCCGCATGCGTGCCCGATGGGCGAGGACCACGTCCCGTAGCCGGACCACTCACGCACTCACGCACTCTTCTCATTCCGCCGCCCTTAGCTCGGGGATGTTCGCGGCGATCCAGGCGATCACCAGCAGCAGCGCCACGGCGCCGACGGCCACGGCGGACGGCGCGCCCAGCCAGCGGGCGACGGCGCCGGCCTGCAGCGAGCCCAGCGGCGTCATCCCCACGAACATGAAGACGTAGACGGACATCACCCGCCCGCGCAGCCGGTCCGGCACCCGCGACTGCAGCAGCGCGTTCACCGACGCGTTGTTCAGGATCATCGAGAACCCCGCCGCGGCCAGCAGCGCCAGCGTCAGCGGGAACGAGCGGGAGAGGGAGAGCGCGATCAGCACCAGCGCGAACGCCGTGGCGGCGCCCAGGATCAGCCGGCCGCGCGGGATGGAGAACCGCCCGGAGGCCAGCGCCACGCCGGCGACGAGCGCGCCCGTCCCCGTCGCGGCCAGCATCGTCCCCAGCCCCGGCGCGCCCACGCGCAGCACGTCGCGGGCGAAGACGGGAAGGAGCATCACGTACGGCAGCGCCGTCACCGACATCCCGGCGATCAGCCACACAAGGGTGCGCACCAGCCGGTCCGAGCGGATGTACGCCAGCCCCTCGCGAATGCTCTCCAGCGTGGTCCCCGTCCGCGGCGCCGGGGTGAAGGGCGGCCGGCGGATCATCAGCAGCCCGACCAGCACGGCGATGTACGAGACGGCGTTGGCGTAGAAGCACGCCGCGATGCCCACGGTGCCGATCATCGCCCCCGCGATCCCGGGGCCCACGATGCGCGAGGCGTTGAAGGCGGCGGAGTTGAGGGCGATGGCGTTGGGGAGGTCCGCCGGGCCCACCAGCTCCACGAAGAAGGACTGGCGGGTGGGGAGCTCGAAGGCGTTCGTGGTCCCCAGCACGAACACCAGCGCCAGCACGGCGGGGTAGGTGATGCGCTCCGTCCCCGTGAGCACCGCCATGGTGAGCGCGGCGCACAGCGCGACGGCCTGGGCGATGATGATGATGCGGCGCTTGTCGTGCCGGTCCGCCAGGTCGCCGGCCCACAGGGTGAACAGCAGCGTGGGGAGCGAGGTGACGGCGGTGACGATGCCCAGCAGCAGCGCGGAGTTGGTGAGCTCCAGCACCAGCCACCCCTGCGCCGTGCTCTGCATCCACGTCCCGGTGAGGGAAAGGAGCTGCCCGGCGTAGAACACGCGGAAGTTGCGGTGCCGCAACGCGCCGAACGCGCGGGCGGGGATCTCGACGTCGGGGGGCCGGGCGGGTGCGTCCGGCAGCTGCGCCGGCGGTCCGCGCATGGCGGCGGACGGGGGCGCCCACCCCTGCTCCGCCGCATCCGCCCCCGGGATCTGCTCTTCCGTAGTCCCTCGCAAGTACTGCTGTGCGAAACGGTTGATTCGGCCTTATCTTACGATGGAGGGCACTCCCCGCGCCACCGCGGGGGCACGGCCCGCAACCTGCGCCGCCCCGGGCGTAACCGCCCACGGAGGTCCCATGCGCTTCACCAGCTACTCCCGCTACACCGGCCACATGGCCGACGCGCTGAACCTGCAGGCGCTGCTGGACCAGCTTTCGGACTTCCTGCTGCAGAGCGGCTTTGCGGGCGGCCGCCACTTCAACCCGTGGTGGGGCGAGTTCGGCGGCGACGAGGACGACCGCTCGCTGGACGCGCTGAAGGAGGCGCTGCTGAAGGCGCTGCTGGAGAGCGGCCAGCTGACGCCGGAGATGATCGCCCAGCTGCGCGGCGACGCGGAGCCGGACGAGGCGGTGCGCGAGCAGATCGCGGAGCTGCTGGACCGGCTGATCCAGCGGATGGTGGAGGAGGGGTACCTCAACCTCAGCGAGCAGCCGCAGATGCCCGGCAGCTACTCGGAGATGAAGCCGGGGGAGGGGAAGATCGACGACGCGCGCGAGGCGGCGCGGCAGGTGGAGTTCTCGCTCACCGGCAAGGGGATCGACTTCCTGGGCTACCGCACGCTGCGCCAGCTGCTGGGCGCCATGGGCAGGTCGTCGTTCGGCAGCCACGACACGCCGCACCTGGACACCGGGGTGGAGGCGGAGGCCGCCAGCCGTCCCTACGAGTTCGGCGACACGCTGAACCTGGACATTCCCGCCACGCTCAAGAGCGCGCTGGCCCGCGAGGGGCTGCGCGACGACGGCACGCTGCCGCTGGACTACGGCGACCTGCACGTGCACCAGGCGGAGTACCGCTCCAGCTGCGCCACGGTGCTGATGCTGGACACCTCCCACAGCATGATCCTGTACGGCGAGGACCGCTTTACGCCGGCCAAGAAGGTGGCGCTGGCGCTCACGCACCTCATCCGCACGCAGTTCCCCGGCGACACGCTGAAGGTGGTGACCTTTGGCGACACGGCGGAGGAGATCCCCATCGGGCGGCTGGCGCACGCGCAGGTGGGGCCGTTCCACACCAACACGGCGGCGGGGCTGCAGCTGGCGCGCCGGCTGCTGATGGCGCAGAACAAGGACATGCGCCAGATCGTGATGATCACCGACGGCAAGCCCAGCGCGGTGACCATGCCGGACGGGCGGGTCTACAAGAACTCGATGGGGCTGGACCACTTCGTGTTGCGCGAGACCTTTCACGAGGTGGGCGCCTGCCGCAAGTCGGGGATCCTGATCAACACCTTCATGCTGGCGCGCGACCCGGCGCTGGTGGCGTTCGTGAACCAGGTGAGCGCGATCGCCCGCGGCAAGGCGTACTTCACCAGCACCATGACGCTGGGCCAGTACATCATGCGCGACTTCCTGCGCCGCAAGACGCGGCGCGCGGGGTAGACGGCACCTGAATCCAGCCGGTGTTTACAATGTTTGCTTTTCGTGGTATGATCCGGCATGAATCTCATCGCCGAGATCAGAAGGAAAGTTGCGGATGGTCAGTTCGTGCTGTCGCGGCATGCAACCGACCAGAGCCTCAAACGCGGAATCAGCGTTTCCGAAGTGCTGGAGGCACTGAGTACAGGTGAAGTGATCGAAGACTATCCCGACGACAAGTATGGTCCCAGCTGTCTGATCTTCGGGATATCGGCCGGGGGAAGGCCGTTGCACATCCAGTGCAGTTATCCATCACGCCCAACCCTGAAGTTCATCACGGTTTACGAACCCGATCCGGCGCTCTGGATCGAGTTCCGGCTGCGGAAGAGGTAAGCAGATGACCAACGACAACGAAGATCGGCTGGTGGATCAGCTCGTCACCTATTCAATCGAATACGGCGGGCGGGTGATCATCGTCGAGAACGTGCCCGCGCGAGTTGATCCGGAAACGGGCGAGCAGTTCTTCTCGCCTGAAACCGTGGAGCGGCTTCAAGCGATCGTCTGGAGCGACCGCCAACCAGACCGCATCGCTGAGACACCCGTTTTCCAGTTCGCGGCGTAGGGCTCTCCGTGCAGACCACGGGAGTTGACGTAACAGATGCCGTGCTCACGGTAATACTGGGAGATAGCCGCGCCGTTTCGGTCCCGCTGGTCTGGTATCCACGGCTCGCGCATGGAACCTCAGACGAACGCCGCAACTGGCGGCTGATCGGCCGAGGCGAAGGCATCCACTGGCCGGATCTGGACGAGGACATCAGCGTAGCCAACCTGCTGGCCGGCAAGCCGTCTGGAGAGAGCCAGCGTTCCCTGAAGCGGTGGATGGAGCTTCGCCGTAACGCCCCCTGATCGCCGAACTCCCGCCTTATCTCTCCCTCGGCTTCCCACCGCATCCGTAGAGGAACGTGTGACAGACAGGCCGGCGTACGTACGTTCAACGTGTGGCGCGAGTGCACGCTTACCACGGACCCGCCGGCCGTATGAGGCATCCATCGCTTCGCCTGCTGCTGGCCGTGCCCCTCACCGCCTGCGGGCCCCCGCAGGCCGGCGAGCAGCCGATTCGCTTCGCCGCGCTGGAAGCGCATGAGCGCATCGAGGTGTACGTGCGCTCGCGGGGCTGCTTCCACGACGAGAAGGCGTCGTTCCGCTTCACGCGGCGGCGGGACGGCGGCCTGGATGCGAGATCCAGCCGCCGGGACGCGTACGCTTTCTGGAAGCGACGGGCAAGGCTGGACACGACGCTGCCAGCGAGGGACGCGGCCGCGCTAGACAGCCTGCTCGCGTACTACCGTAGCCCGTCGCGCGGATGGTGCACCACGGAAGAGGAGATCGCCGTCATACTCTTCAGGAGCGGCAGAACGGTGCGCACCGAGCGCTACAGCGACGCCACCTGCCCCGGCTTCACGTCGGGTACCCGCTCGATCTATGACATCGTCCTGACGGAACGGTAGCGGCGCAAGGCCAGCGGCCTGCCCGCCGCTGAGCTCCCTCCCCGACCCCATTCTTCTCGATTCCCGCCTTTGTGATCCTTGCACCTCATCGGGATCGGATGCATTTCTGATGAACCGGACGGATGGCGGCGTGCATCCAGAAGACCCCCTCGTACGGAAGGTGCCGATGCTGACCCTCGACCTCTCGGCCTCGGAGCAGGCCATCCTGCGCGAGGTGCTGGAAGACGCGGCCTCCGAACTGGGGACGGAGATCTCCGGGACGGATTCCAAGGACTTTCGCGACGACCTGAAAGACCGGCGCGAGGTGCTGCAGAAGGTGATCGCCGCGCTGGGAGGCGGGCCATCCACCTCGTGACCGACGCCACGATCGGCATGGCCGCACCGTACACGCCGGACGGCGCGGCGGACGGGCCGGAGATCCTGCGCGATCCGCGGCTGCGCGCCGTCGCGTGGAAAGACCTTCCACGCCGCTGGCCGGCAAGCCCTGCGGGGGGGCGCCAGCGGCCGCTGAAGCGCGGGATGGAGCTTCGCCGCAGTTCCGGCTGATTGTCGCCCGCCCATCCTCCCACTGCTTCCCCTCCTCGAACGACCCTGGCCGCCGCATGCGAGCGGGTGCGGGTCGTGTTCCCTCCTGATCCACGCAGGCAGCCCTCCGCGTGAGCTTTCCCCATCATGCCCGGCCTGGAGCAACCCGGCCGCGTCGATTGCAACACCTGCACGCGTTTGAGGGGGGACGAGTTCAACAACATACTTGACGCGGCCCGGGAGCGCGCATTATCCTGCTCGTCAGGAAATGAACATGTTCAAATTAATGAGGCAGAGTGCTCTGATCGTGTGTCGGGTACGCCAACGGACCGCTTTCGTACGGAAAGGTGCCGATGCTAACCCTGGACCTCCCGGCCTCTGAGCAGGCCATTCCGCAGGGCGTGCTGGAGAGCGCCGTCTCCGAACCTGGGACGGAGATCGGCGAGACGGATTGCAGGGACTTTCGCGATGAGCCTGAAGGACGGCCGCGAAGTGCTGCAGAAGGTGATCGCCGCGCCGGGAGGCGGGATCAACGGGTCGGTATGACCGATCCCGCCGTTGGCGTGCGGGAAGCGCCGGCAGGCTCGGACGGGGCAGCGGCTGCCGGGCCGGCGATCCTGCGGGACCCGCGGCTACGCGCCGTCGCGTGGAAGGACCTGGCCACGCTGCGCCGCCGGGAGATTGCCAAGGAGCTCATGCTTTCGCTTCCCTGGCTGGCGCTCTCCCTGTACCTGGCGTCACGGGGGATGTACCTGCTGGCGCTGCCCGTCTCGTTCTTCTTCTTTCTCGCCGGGCTACGCCAGGTACACGACGCGCATCACTACAACCTAGGCATCTCTCGCGGCGCGACGGAGTGGGTGATGTTCGCGTTGAGCGTGCTGATGCTGGGGTCCATGCACGCGGTGCAGTTCAACCACCTGCGCCACCACAAGCACTGCATGGACGAGGAGGACGTGGAGGCGCTCAGCGCGGGGATGCCGTGGTGGAAAGCGCTGCTCTGGGGGCCCGCCTTCCCCGTCCTGCTGCATCGCACGGCCCTGCGGGGAGCCAGCCCGCGCAAGCTGTGGTGGATCTACGCGGAGCTGCTGGCGAACGCGGTGGTGCTGGCGGCGGTGTTCGTCGCGCCGGGAGCGGGGCCGCTACGCTACCACTTTCTGGCGATGGCCGCGGGGCACTGCCTGACGGCGTTCTTCGCCGTGTGGACGGTGCACCACGACTGCGACCGGGAGCACCACATCGCGCGGACGCTGCGCAACCCGCTGAAGAGCGCCATCGCGCTGGACATGTTCTTCCACGTGGAGCACCACCTGTTTCCCAAGGTGCCCACGTGCCACCTTCCCGAGCTGGCCCGGCGCCTGGACCGCGTGGCGCCGGAGCTGAAGGAAAAGCAGGTCTACTAAAGACAGGCGGCGACAGGTGGAGGAGGGGGTCGCGCTCGCAGTGCACATCTGCACGGTTCGAGCGGAGGCAAGGTTCTACCCCACGGCCCGCTGCGCGGGGGGCCCTCTCCCCCGCCCGGCCTTTCGCTCGTTCCTCGCGACGGCGGGCGACCCCTCCCCCAACCCCGGGGGAGGGGTGATGTGGGCTGGATCGTGGCGCTTCCTCTCGCACCGAGCCCCGCCGCGGACGTAGTCCGGGGAACTCACCATGACCGTGAGATCCTGCCGCCCAGCGTACAGATTCTTCGGTCGGCGCGCATACTCGCGAGAGGTCCGCAAGATCTGCTCGGCGCCTCCCTCCTGAGAAAGTCGCCTCACGAGGAGCCCGCGTTCGTCCGCAACAAACCCGAATTTTCTGATGTGATGGAAGGCGCCCCGCGTCTACAGGCGCTGAATGGAAAGTCCGGTGCGAGCCGCCGCGCCCCCTCCGGGCTCGCATGACTCGCCCACCTCCCCCAAAAACCCCTGGGGGAG
>DATAAG010000678.1:0-4279 GCA_036260235.1 Longimicrobium sp. | reverse complement strand
GTCGTCGGCGCCGGGAGCGGGGTCGGTGCGTGCGTCGTATCCCTCGGTGAAGGCCGCGGTGGAGTCCAGGTGCGCGGTCACCAGCACCAGCTCGGGCGAGCCGCCCGGCAACTCCGCCTCGACGTTGAAGAGGATGCGCCCTTCGTGGCTGAAGCGGTGCAGCCGCACCCGCAGCCCGTCGATGCGCTCCAGGTCGCGGGCCAGCGCCTCAGGGACCCGGGCCATGTCCGCCGACTGGATGTGGCGGCTGGCGATGCGCCCGGTGCCGGCGTCGTCCAGCGGGGCGGCTCCCGCGTAGCGCTCAACGTGGCGGCGGATGCGCTCCGCGTCCAGCGTCTCCAGCGCGGCGCGCGCCCGCTCATCCAGCGGCGGCTCGGGCGCGTCCGGCGGCGCCGCGGCGAGCCATGCCGCCCCGGCGCGGCCCTCGGTGCCGAACGGCTCCAGCAGGGCCGTGTCCGGGGAAAGCTTGAGAGTGTGGCCATGGTACGCCTGGGGCAGGTGCAGTTCCTCGATGGAGCGGCCGGCGGGAACGGCCACGAACAGCCCCTCGGCGGTGGAGGAGAGGACGGCCACCCCCGCCGGGCGCGCGCCGTCCAGGTGGTGCGCCTGCCCCTCCGGCACCAGGAACCCCGTGGCTGCCGCGCGGTCGTCGCGCACCAGGTACAGGTCGGTGGTCAGCGGGTCGTTCGCGGCGCCCAGGCGGTCCACCTCGAAGCGCAGGTCGTCCAGGTCGGCGGCGGTGGCGTCGGTGGTGATGGCGTACATCCGCGACCGCGGGTCCGCCGCCACGTGCAGCGGGATGGCCGGAAGGCCGCGCAGCGAGCCGCGCCAGTCCGTCCCTTCGTGCTCCGCGGGAACGGTGACGCGGACGAAACGCATCGGCTCTCCCTGCAGCGCCGCGGCGGCCAGCAGCGGGTGCGGGGCCACGCGCATCCCGGCCTGCACGGCAAAGGCGCGCTCGGTGCTGTCCTCGCCGACGAACACGCACCGCTCCGGATTGCCCTCCGCCCCGGCCCGCGCGGCGGCCAGGCGAAAGATCTCCGGCGAGTCCTTGGTCATCCCCACGTCGGCACTGTACACCAGCAGCGCAGGGTCGAAGAAGCCCAGCACCCCGGCGGCGGCGAGCACTTCGTCGATCCGCTCCCCCCGCTCGTCGCCGGTGTTGGAGATGATCCCCAGCCGCACCCCGCGGCCGCGGAGGTCTTTCAGCACCCCCGGGACGAAGGGATAGAGGTCCAGCCGCTCCAGCCGGTGGGGGGGCGGCGTCAGCACAGGGGACGCGAGCGTGCCTCCGATATCGAAGAACACCACCGGACGGTCCTCAGGTTCTACCGTCACGAGCCGCTCAGGGGTTGAAAGGGAATCGCCAGCACAGGGAGGACGGCTGCAGAGTGGCCTTCGCCTGTGCAGACTACATAGATGGGCGCGGATTGCCGGGTTCCCGCTGTAGGAGAGTGCGTGAGTGCGTGAGTGCGTGGGTGCGGCTGCAGACAGGGCGGGGCAGCGCATTTCTTTGCTGGCGGATCGTAACGCCTTTTGCCCGGCAGTCGCGCCTCCTGAACGCCAGGCGCACACGCCCGCATCTCCACGACCGCCAGACCCGAAGGGCGGCGTGCGTGGAACTGTGACGAAGGGAACGTGGACCACGGGGAAGGCGCGGAGAACGGCCGGCGTGCGCGGGCGCGGCGCTCCATCTCCCCCGGCGGTGGTCGCCGGCGCGCTGCCCCGCCGCGGCGCCGCGTGAGGGAAGCGACCGACGGGGATCGCGATCCGGAGAGGACATTTACGAGGCTTGTGCTTCCGCATCGGATGGGCCAGCTTGTGCAGCAGTTCGGTGCACTGCCTCCGCCCGATCTTCCCGCCATGCATTGCTCGATCCGTCCGCTCCGCACCTCCACGTTGCCGTCCATGGGCGCCGCCACTGCATGACCAGTGCTGTCAAGGCGTCAAATCCCTGCGCCTCACGCCGCGGCAGCAAACGGTGACCAGGCGTTTTGTTCCGCTTGCCTTGCTCCTGGTTACGCTGCTGGCGTGGGCCGTCCACGCCTGCAGCCCCCGGCCTGCCGGCGTGTTGCACGACCTCGTGCGGGTCCGGCCGGAGCGCGCCTTTCCCGCGCGTCTCTCCGTGCCGACCGCGTACCGGCCGTGCGCGCGGGTGCAACTCCCGGTGGACAGCACCGTGCCGCGTGAGGAGTGTGGAGATGCTGCGGACATGCCGCTGGAGCTGGAGCATCTGGCCGCCGCGGGCGAGAGCCTCGCTCCCGATTCGCTGCACGCTTCCGCGCTGGCGGCCGTGCTCTGGTGGGACAGCCAGCCCGCGTCGCTCCACGAGACGATCCTGCGCCTGTCTGACGCGCTCCGGCTGGAGGGTGGGTCCGTCCCGCTGCTGGTGGACCTCTCCGCCGTGCACCTGTTCCGGGCGCAGGAGACGCAGAATCACCGTGACCTGCTCGTCTCGCTCAACTACGCGCGCGATGCGCTGGAGCTAGAGCCACGGAACCCGTCCGCGCGCTTCAACGCCGCGCTCGCGTCGGAGGCGCTGTGCCTGGACGCGAGCGCGGATGCCGCCTGGAGTGCCTATCTGGCTGTAGACAGCACCTCTCCATGGGCGGATGAGGCGCGCGAGCGGCGGCGCAGGATCCGTGAGCGGCCCTCCTTCCTGGACACGCCCACCGTGTCCTCGTCCGTGGAGGAGGCGGATGCGTATGCGGCCCGGCATCCGCAGGAGGCGCGGGAGCAGGGATGGCGCGACGTGCTCGGCGCGTGGGCGCGCGCGGTGCTCGGCGACAGCGCCTCCCGTGCGGACTCGCTGCTGACGCTGGCGTCGCGCCTGGGAACGGCGCTCGCCAGCCGCCCCGGCGGAGACGCCTCGCTGGCGGACGCGGTGGAGGCCATCCGCAGGGCCGGCGACGATCCCGCGGCCACCGCCCGGCTGGCCGGCGCACACGCTGCCTACGCGCACGGGCAGGCGCTCTTTTATTCGGACACCACGGCCCAGGACTCGTTCGCCCGGGTGCTGCAGCTCGGCCCACCCTCACATGCGCTCATCGCCTGGGCGCGCGTATCCGGCGCGAGCGCCGGGACGTACCTCCACGTGGGTGGTGGGCCGGATGCCAGGTTCCGTGCGCTGCTCGCCGGCATCGATACGGTCCGCTATCCCGCCCTGGCCGCGCGCATCCACTGGCTGTGGGGCAAGGAGCTCTTCGATGCGGGGGATTACGCGGGTGCCCAGGTGCACTGCGCACGGTCTTCCCGGATGTACCAGCGGCTGGGCGAGATGGAGAACTTCGGCGCCATGCGGCCCATGGAAGGCTGGGCGTCGTACGAACAGGGCGATACGCTGGCGGCGTACCGGATGGCACACCAGGCCGCCGTCGCCCTTCGCCCCTACCGCCGGTCCGTACGGCTGCACAACCTGATGGTCGACCTGGCGACATACGCAGGCAGGGACGAGATGCCATCCACGGCCCTGGTCCTTCAGGACGAAGGCGTGGCCGTCGCCCGCCAGGTATCGACTGTGCCCTCTGCTCTGCCGGAGGCGCTGCTTTCGCGGGCCAGGTTCTACGTGGCCAAAGGAGAAACCGGGCGCGCCAATGCGGATCTGGACTCCGCGGCCATGCTGTTCCAGGCGCTGAACGATTCGAGCCGCTTGGCGTTCCTCACCCACACGCGCGCCGTCATCGGCAACCGCCCGGTCGCCGAAATCGACGCGGCCGTCGCGTTCTTCACGCGCGAGAACCCCAACAGTCTATGGCGCATGGCCTCGCTCATGCGCCGCGCGGAGCTCCGGCTCGCGCAGGGCGATCCGCGCGCGGGCGCCGACCTGGACAGCATCACGTCGCAGATCGAGAGGATGTCGGGGCGTGGCAAGGACTACCACCTTCGCTCCGCGCTGATCGAACAGGCGAGGAGCAGGTTCGATCAGCTGGTGATGCTGCACGTACGTGCCCGGCGGCCGGGCGAGGCGCTCCGAGCGCTGGAGCGCGGGCGGGTTTCGTTCGTGCCCGGCCCGGACTCGCGCCTCGCCCCCGGCGCCCCGGTCCGGGGCCCGAGGGGGCAGGCCGTGCTGGAATACGCGCTGATCGGCGACACGCTGCTCGCCTGGACGGTCCGGGGCGACACCGTGACCCTGGACCGGTCGGTCGTGGATCGCGACTCGCTGGTCTTCGCCATCGAGCGGGTGGGACGGGCCCTGGAGCAGCCGGGGCGCGAAGCGATCGCGCGGCCCCTGCTGGAACGCCTGCACGGGTGGCTGATGGCCCCGGTGCTCCGGCGCCTC
>DATAAG010000677.1:0-3826 GCA_036260235.1 Longimicrobium sp. | reverse complement strand
CCCGCCAGCCCGTCCGCCCGCGCGCCCGGCGGCAGCTCGCCCTCCGCGGGCGCGCACGCCGCCCCGTCCGGCGGCGCCGGCGGACGCGCCCCGCACGACGCGCCGCTCCACGCCGCCAGGCCGATGGCCGCCGCCAGGACGGCCGCCGGCCGCATCCCCTTGCTCAATTGCGGATCCGGGTCAGCCGGCCCTGGCGCTCCATCCGGTAGAGCGGGCCGTTGTAGATGTCGTTGTGAAGCTTCAGGCCCCCGGCCGCCGCGCCGTCCGTCAGCGTCACCGCGAACGCGTCGCCGGAGTTCGGGTCCACCGTGTAGCCGATGTCCGTCAGCGAGCGCACCGTGAGCACGCTCAGCGGGTTGGTCCCCGAGTTCAGGTAGCCCGTCATCAGCTCCCTGCCCAGCACCGTCTCGCGCCAGTGCCCGTTCGCCGTCCCCGGCCCGCCGGTGTTCTCCACCGGCACCTTCTGCCCGCCGGTGTAGGTGGAGCCGCCGATCGCGTCGAAGGCGGCGATGGCGTTGGCACCGGAGAAGTAGGTGTCCCGGATGACGGAGCTCGTCGACGCGTTCTGCAGCAGCCCCTTCACCTGCCAGATGGTGCCGATCCCCAGCACGTGCCCCATCTCGTGCAGGATCACGTAGCCGAAGCTGTTGCTCGCCTCCAGCTGCGCCACGTCGGCCGCGTCGAAGCGCATGATCCCCAGGATGGGAAGGTTGCTGCTGGTGCGCACGGCGCAGGGTCCGGCGGACCCCAGGATCCCGCCGGAGCCGTCGATGTTCTCGATCCCCGCGAAGATCACCAGGTCGTCGAAGGTCAGGCTCAGGCTGGGCGAGCCGCTGCCGCACACGCCCGCCGGCACGGCGGCGGTGAGGTCCGGCACGTCGCCCGTGATGACGGTGGCCCAGCGGGCCGCGGCGTTCTCGAACGCCGCCCGCTGCGACGCGGACATCGTCGTGGTGAAGCAGAGCGTCAGCTTGTACCCGGCCCCGCCCCCGGAGCACCCGGTGCCGCGGAACGACACCGGGCCGGTCGCCACCCCGGCCACGCTCGCCGTGAGCGTGTTGGGCCCCGCCGTCGAGCCCAGCACCCAGCTTCCCGCCGAGGCCACGCCGCTCGCGTTGGTGGTCGCCGTGGCGTTGCCCACCGTTCCGCCGCCGGCGGTGACGGTGAAGGTGACGCTCAGGCCGGCGAGCGGGTTGCCGCTGCCGTCCCGCACCACCACCGACGGCACCGTGGGCACCGCGGTCCCCGCCATCGCCGCCTGGTTGTTGCCGGCGTTGACGGAGAGCGTCCCCGCGGCCCCGGCGGTCGCGGTGAACACCACCGCGGGAACGCTGGTCCCGGGGAACGTCGCCGTCAGGGTGTTGGTTCCCGCGCCGGGGCCCATGGTCCAGCTGCCCACCACCGCCACGCCGTTGGCGTCGGTGGTCTGGGTGGCGCCCGTGACGCCGCCCGCGCCCGCGGTGACGGTGAACTGCACCGCCACCCCGGCCACCGGGTTCTGGAACGCGTCGCGCACCAGCACGCGCGGCGCCACCGCCACCGCCGTCCCCTGCGCGGCGGTCTGGCCGTCCCCGGCCGCCGCGGTCGCCGAGGCCGCGGGCCCGGCGACGGCGGTGGCGGTGAACTGCACCGGCGCCAGCCCCGCGGCCGTGGCCGAGGCCAGCTGCGTGCTGCCGGCCAGGGGGCCCAGCGTCCAGGTGACCGACGCGACGCCGTTGGCGCCGGAGACGGCGCTGGCGGCGGAGGTGGAGCCGCCGCCCACCAGGCTGAAGCTCACCGTCACCCCCGCGACCCCCGCGCCCAGCCGGTCGCGCACCATCACCTGCAGCGGCGTGCCCAGCGCCACGCCCGCCGCGCCCGTCTGCCCGTCGCCGCCCGTCTTCTGCAGGCTGGTGGCGACCTGGGCCACCTGCACCGTGACCGACCCCGAGGCGCTGCCGGAGGTCGCCGTGACGGTCGCGGAGCCGTTGGCCGCCGCGGTCACGATGGCGCTGTCGCCCCCGGCCCCGGCCACCGTGACGCCCGGCGAGCTGGAGGACCACGTCAGGGCCGCGCCCGGCATGGCCTTGCCCTTCTGGTCGGTCACGGCCGCGTGCACCACCTGCGTCGCGCCGACGGCGTCGAAACCGATGGCTCCGGCCGGCGACAGGGTGACGGTGGTCGCCACGGGCGGCGTGGTGCCGCCGTCCTTGCACCCGGAAGCCAGCAGGGCGATACCCGAGAGGATCACGAGCTTGCGCATGGAAGAACTACTCCACAGCAGGAGGGGGGTGGCGCGGGAAGCCGCGAACGCAGCCGCGCCAGGGCAGACGGTGGGGCCGCACCACGCGTCCGTGGCGTGGGCGAGGGTCCGGAGTGCCGCCTGTACGTCGGGGAAGTTCGGCCGGCCGCCGGCAGGGAGGATCGTGCTCACCGGGCGGATGACCAATCTCCAAAATAACAGCGTCCCGCCGATTGAGACAACCTGTGCGTCACGATTCGCCAGCATCCGGACCTCGCGCATCCGACGCACCTCGAGGCTTGCCGGCCGCGGCGGAGCACGGCTTATTGATGGATTCCCCATCCCTGCCGATCCATCCAGGAGCCCGCCATGAGCAACGATTCGCCATCCCCCACCGGTACCGAGCGGCGCGCCCAGCCCGAATCCTTTCGCGCCCGCGCTCTCAACGCTTCGCTGACGGTGAAGGACCTGCAGCAGAGCCTGGCCTGGTACCAGGACGTGGTGGGCTTTACCGTCGACCGGAAGCACGAGCGCGAGGGACGGCTGGTAGCGGTGGCGCTCAAGGCCGGCGCCGTGCGCATCCTGCTCAACCAGGACGACGGGGCGAAGGGCTGGGACCGGGCCAAGGGCGAGGGCTTTTCGCTGCAGTTCACCACCGCCCAGGACGTGGACGGGATCGCCGCGCGCATCCGGGAGCGCGGCGGCACCCTGGACTCCGAGCCCGCCGATATGCCCTGGGGCGCCCGCGCCTTCCGCCTCCGCGATCCGGACGGCTACAGGATGGTAATCTCCTCGGAGCGTCCGGGCTGAGCTCCCGGGTTCCCGCTCTCTTCTGTCATACCGGTGATCCCGACGTCCTGCGCGGAGAGAGAAAAGAAATTCAACGCAGCGTACGCAGAGTAGAAAAGAGAGGACGCAGAGAAACACACCTTGCCGTTCTCTGCGTCCTCTCTTTTTCGCTCTGCGTACTCCGTGTTGAACTCCTTTTCCCGGAGGGCACAGAGAAGTTCGGAATCCAGTATCAGATCAGGGAAACGCCTGTACTTCTGATACCAGATCCGGAAAAAGAACCTTGATCGTGTGAGCGGGCGAGGTGCGTCTTCCCGGTCCTGGTGCGGGCAGATGGTTCTCGAGATCGCGCATCAGGGGGTCCGGACGGCTTGCTCCAGCGCGCCCTGGAGACGATCCGGCGCGCCGCATCCCTCCCCAAAAAAATAAAAAATTCTCATGGCCCCCTGCCGCGCTTCCATCCCTCTGCCGTTTCCGATAACCCACGCCGGCTCGTGCCTCGTCGGCCGGCGCGCCATGCCGTCCGCCGACATGAGAAGGACCGTGGGAGCAGAGGAAACGGCACGAGAAAACTCCGTTGACTCTGCTGACTCTGTGTGAGGCCTGTTTCTTTTTGCGGATTCGGTATGAGGGAGCGCGCCCGCCCCCAACCCCACGGATCACCACGAAGCGCGTGGCGCGAGCGAAGAAATCTCCGCCTCCTGCGCCGAGCCCTACCCCGGACGGAATGACAGTTCGGCTGGATCGTATGAGATCGGAGTCTTGTGTGTGATTTATGCAGGCGTCCCCGACCGGCTGTCCGGATCGGACAGCTTT
>DATAAG010000676.1:0-4169 GCA_036260235.1 Longimicrobium sp. | reverse complement strand
GGCGGCGGGGGGGTCCTCCCGCGCCGCCGCTCAACGCCCATCCACCATCCGCAGACAATGCGCGAAACCGCTCCCGCGCTCCTTCCCCATCCCTGGCTGACGATCGACCCGCTCTACCCGGGGGGCTTCTTTCCGCCGCTGCGCCTGGCCCCCGCGGGCGACGGCGTGCTGGGGCAGGCGTCGGCCGCGCGGCTGGCGATGGAGTGGCCCTCCGCCCGCTGCTGCGCGGAGCACGCCGCCGCAGCCGCGCTGGAGGCCGGCTCCACGGACGGCGAGGCGGACGCGCTGGTGGAGCTCGCCGCCGTCGCGCTGCTGGCGGGGAACGTGGACGAGGCGGAGACGCTGTACCGCCGCGTGCAGGAGGGCGAGGGGGGCCGCACCCGGCGCTTCCGGGCGATGCTCGGCCTGGCCGTGGCGGCAGGCGTGCGCGGGGATTACGCGACGGCGCTCGTGGGGATCGGGGCCGCGGAGGAGCTGGGGGGGATGCTGGACGATGCGGACCTGGCGGTGCTGCTCGCCAACCGCTCCGCGGCGCTGGTGGGGCTGGGGCGGCTGGAGGAGGCGGAGCACGCCGGCGCGGAGGCGCTGCGGGCCGGGCGGCGGAGGAAGGACGACTACGTGGCGGCCATCGGCGGCTTCGCGGCGGCGCTGGCGCACCTGGCGCGCGGCCGGCGGAACGAGGTCCGCACGCGGCTGGCGGATTCCGCGCGCGCCTTTGCCCGCGCGGGCGACGTGCTGCGCCAGGTGCAGTGCCACCACCTGCTGGGCGAGATCGCGTACGACGGCGAAGACCCCATCCGCGCCGGCGCCCACTACCGCGACGGACTGGGGCTGGCGCGCGCCGCCGGCGCCCTGGCCTCCGTCGAGCTGCTGACCCTGCGGTTCGAGCACCGGTGATATCGGATAAGTAAAAAGAAAAGAATCTTCACGCAGAGAAGCAGAGAAGCAGAGAAGCAGAGAAGCAGAGGAACGGCACTCGCTCTTCTGTTGCTCTGCTGCTCTGCTGCTCTGCGTGAATGCTGTTCGTCACCACTGCGGACTGGAGGCGAGGAGGCGGCCGAGGCGCTCCTCCGTCATCGGCTCGGCGAAGAGGAAGCCCTGCGCGTAGTCGCATCCCATCCCCCGCAGCGCCGCCAGCTGCTCGCGCGTCTCCACCCCCTCCGCCACCACCTTCACCCGCAGGTTGCGCGCAAGGCTGACGATGGCGTGCACCAGCTGCGCGCTGCGGGCGTCGCGGTCCATGCGGCTCACGAACGAGCGGTCGATCTTCACCACGTCCAGGGGAAAGCGGTGCAGGTAGCCCAGCGACGAGTAGCCGGTGCCGAAGTCGTCCATGCACAGCACCACGCCCATCTCCCGCAGCCGGTGCAGGTTTCCCATCGCGGGCTCGCGATGCTCCAGCAGCACGCTCTCCGTGATCTCGAAGCGGAAGCGGGAAGCGCTGGTCCCGCACGCCTCCAGCGTGCGCGACAGGTGCTCCACCAGCTCCGGCTCCGCGAACTGCGTGGCGGACAGGTTCAGCGAGACGGCCAGCCGGTCCTGCCCCTGCGCCATCCAGCGCTGCACCTGCCGGCAGCACTCCTCGATCACCCACCGCCCCAGGGGCAGGATCAGCCCCGTCTCCTCCGCCAGCGGGATGAAGTCCGCGGGCGGCACCTCGCCGCGCTCCGGCTGTGTCCAGCGCAGCAGCGCCTCCACCCCGTCGATGCGGCCGGTGTCCAGCGCCACGATCGGCTGGTAGACCAGCCGGAACTCGCCCCGCTCCAGCGCGCGCCGCAGGTCACTCTCCAGCCGCAGCCGCGCCATGGCCTGGGCGTGCATGGCGCGGTCGAACACCTCCAGGCGGTTCTTCCCCAGCAGCTTGGCGCGGCTGAGCGCGGCGTCGGCGTTGCGCAGCAGCTCCTCGGCGTCCTCGTCGCCGGGCGTGGCCAGCGCGATCCCCACGCTGGCGGTGGCGAAGACCTCGTGCGCGTCCAGCATGAAGGGGCGGCCCACCGCCTCCAGCAGCCGCTCCGCCAGGTGCGTGGCCTCCAGCGGCCCGGCGATCCCCTCCAGCAGCACGGTGAACTCGTCGCCGCCGAAGCGCGCCAGGGTGTCGCCGGGGCGCAGCGCCGCCTCCAGCCGCTGGGCGCACTCCCGCAGCATGCGGTCGCCCAGGCCGTGCCCCAGCGAGTCGTTCACCACCTTGAAGCGGTCCAGGTCCAGGAAGAGCACCGCCGAGACCACGTGGTCGCCGCGGCGCACGCGGTCCGCGGCGTGCGCCAGGCGGTCCATGAAGAGCACGCGGTTGGGGAGCCCCGTCAGCGCGTCGTGCAGCGCGCCGTACGCCAGCTGCGCCTCCGCCCGCTTGCGCTCGGTGATGTCGTGGATGATGCCCTGGTACCCCAGCACCGTGCCGTCCGGCGCCCGGCGCACGGAGGCGGAGAGGAGGGCGTCGATGGGCGCGCCGCTCTTGCGCAGCAGCCGCACCTCGAAGTCGCGCACGTAGCCGGTGCGGTTGATCTCGTCGCGGAACTGCTGGCGCTGCGCGGGATTGGCGTACAGGTCGCCGGAGGTGCCGGCCAGCAGCTCGTCGCGGGTGTAGCCGAAGAGGTCCACCAGCGCCTGGTTCACCTCCACGAAGCGCCCGTCCACGCTGGTGATGTAGATGGCGTCGCGCGACTCCTCGAAGAGGCTGCGGTAGCGCGCCTCGCTGTCGCGCAGCGCCCGCTCCGCCGCGCGGCGGGGGGTGATGTCGCGCGCGAAGCCCTGCACCCCGCGCACCCGCCCGTCCTGCACCAGCGCCGTCTCTGACAGCTCCAGCACCAGCGTGCGGCCGTCGGCGTGGCGCACCTCCGCCGTGTAGTTGCTCATGGCGCCGGGCGCGGCCAGCGCCGCCGCCGTCCCCGCCTCCACCGTCCTCACGTTGTGCTCGTCAGGCGTGAGCAGCACGTGGTAGGTGCGGCCGGCCAGCTCGTTCGCGCGAAAGCCCAGCACGCGCTCCACCGACGGGGACAGGTACTCGAACCGGCCCCCGTCGTCGCGGACGTAGAAGAAGACCTGCTCGCTCCCCGCCACCATCAGCCGGTAGCGCTCCTCGCTGCGGCGCAGCTCCTCCTGCGCGCGGGCGCGGTCGCTCACGTCGCGGCTCACCCCCAGGGCGCCCACGCGCCGCCCCCGCTCGTCGCGCAGGGGCACCACCAGCGTCTCGGAGGCGCCGGGCGCGCCGTCCTTGCGGGTGAAGCGGATCTCCCCCTGCCACCGCCCTTCCGTGTCCAGCGCGTCGAAGATCACGCGGCTGAGCTCCTCGGCGCGCACGGGGCCCAGCCACAGCTCCGGCCCGTGCCCCAGCACCTCGCCCCGCGTCCAGCCGTAGACGCGCTCGGCCGCCGGGTTCCACGCCACCAGGCGGCCGCCCATGTCGGTGATCATCACCGCGTCGTAGAGGCTGTCGAACACCAGCGCCTGGCGCTGCAGGGCGGCCTCGGCCTCCTTGTAGTCGGTGACGTCGAACGCGGTGCCCAGCGCAGCCTGCTCGCCCTGGTAGTGCACCGTGCCGGCGGTGAACTCCACCCAGCGCTCGCTCCCGTCCTTGCGCACGATGCGGAACTCGTAGCGCGAGGGGACGGGCTCGCCGCGCAGCCGGGCCAGCCCGCGCTCCCGCACCATGTCGCGGTGCTCGGGGTGCACCACGTCCCACAAGCTGAGGGAAAGCAGCTCGTCGCGGGTGTAGCCCGTGAGCTCTTCGGCGGCGGCATTTACGTAGCGGAAGCGGGTGCCCTGGTAGATGAAGGTGGCGGCGGCGACGGTCTCCGCCAGCTCGCGGAACTGGCGGTCGCTCTCGCGCAGGGCGCCGGCGGCGCGGTCCAGCTCCGCCACGTCGCTCTGCAGGCGGTAGAAGCGGTCCAGCAGGTCGCGCCCGGCGGGCTCCCCGGGTTCGGGCGGCGTCTCCCGCGGCTCCTCGGCGCGGCGGTACTCCGCGTCCACCGCCTCCAGGAACCGGTGCCACTCGTCGGGAAGGGCGTCCAGCGGGCCCAGGAGCTCCTCCACCTGGCGGCGAAGGAGGTCGTGCAGGTGCAGGGCGGGGGGAAGGGCGGTGCTCATGGCTCGGATGGGCGCGCACACGGCCGCGCCGCTTGCCGAAACGGGGGACGATGCCCGGAGGATGCAGTATAGGCGCGCCCCCCGTC
>DATAAG010000675.1:0-3832 GCA_036260235.1 Longimicrobium sp. | reverse complement strand
GAGGTGCTTGCCGCTGCCGTTGATGCCGGAGAACGGCTTTTCGTGCAGCAGGCAGGCCAGGCCGTAGTTCCGCGCCACCTTGCGCAGCGTGATCATCATCAGCTGCTGGTGGTCCGCCGCCAGGTTGGCGTTCTCGTAGATGGGCGCCATCTCGAACTGCCCCGGCGCCACCTCGTTGTGCCGCGTCTTCACCGGCACGCCCAGGCGGTACAGCTCGCGCTCCACCTCCATCATGAACGCCAGCACCCGGTCGGGGATGGAGCCGAAGTAGTGGTCTTCCAGCTCCTGCCCGCGCGGCGGCTTGGCGCCCACCAGGGTGCGCCCGGTGGTCACCAGGTCCGGCCGGCGGTAGAAGAACTCCTGGTCGATCAGGAAGAACTCCTGCTCCGGCCCGCAGGTGGCCGTCACCCGCCCCGCGCTCTCGCCGAAGAGCTTGAGGGCGCGGCGGGCCTGCTGGTCCAGCGCCGACATGGAGCGCAGCAGCGGGATCTTGGTGTCCAGCGCGTCGCCCGTCCACGAGGCGAAGGCGGTGGGGATGGACAGGTAGCACCCCGCCGCCGTCTCCACGATGAACGCGGGCGAGGTGGGGTCCCACGCCGTGTAGCCCCGGGCCTCGAAGGTGGCGCGCAGCCCGCCGCTGGGGAACGACGAGGCGTCGGGCTCGCCCTGGATGAGCTCCTTGCCATTGAACTCCGCCACGGCCCCGCCGCCGGCGTTGGGCGTGATGAAGCTGTCGTGCTTCTCGGCCGTGCTGCCGGTGAGCGGCTGGAACCAGTGGGTAAAGTGGCTGGCGCCCTTTTCCAGCGCCCACTCCTTCATCGCCAGCGCCACCACGTCGGCCACGGACGGGTCCAGCGGCTCGCCGTGCTCCACCGTGCGGACGAGCGCCTTGTACACCTGCTTGGGCAGGCGGGCGCGCATCTCCGCCATGCCGAAGGTGTGCTGGCCGAACAGCGATTCGATGTCCATCGGCTCGGAGCGGGCACCCGCGGCGCCGTTGCGCGAGTCCGCGCCCCACCCCCTGGCGGCGGCCAGGGTATCGAAGCGGGCGGTGGTCCTGGGCATTGCGTTACCTCTGCGTGGGGTTCGGGCGAAAAAGGGTTACCGCTCGGGGGCGGACACCGCCCCGTCCGTGAGCGCCACGTCCGGCCGGGCGCGCGGCCCCAGCGAAAGAGCGCTGGTCTCCTTGATGGTCGAGAGCACGATGCTCGTCGTGGTCCACTGCACGCCGGGCCACGCCTGGATCTCCGCCAGCAGCCCCTCCAGGGTGGAGGTGCTGTCGGTGCGGATCTTCAGCAGGTGGCTTCCCTGGCCGGTGATGCTGTGGCACTCCAGCACCTCGGGGTGCTCGGCCACGTGGGCGCGGAACGCCGGGTAGTACTGCGACCCGTTGATCCCCACGAAGATGAACGCCGTGACGTCGCGCCCCACCCGCCGCGGGTCCACCAGCACGGTAAACCGCCGGATGATGCCGCGCTCCTCCAGCTTGCGCAGCCGCTCCGCCACGGCCGGCGACGAGAGCCCCACCGCCTGGGCCAGGTCGTGTTGCGAGGTGCGCCCGTGCTCCTGCAGCATCTCCAGCAGGCGGATGTCGATGTCGTCCAGGCGGCCGGGTCCGTTCACCTTACTTTCTTAAGCTGATGTGCACTGTCGCGTAATTTTCGCAAACGATAACGCGGCCGTGGTCCCGATGCAAGAGGCGTGACGAACTTTCTTCTTCACGTTGTGGATGCGGGGACATCGGGCGGTGCGGGCGCTGGGATCGTGCACTCCGACAGGCATCCTGCCGCCCGCGGAGAGCCTCCCCCGGCCCCTCCCCGCTCGTTCCTCGCGAAGAGGGGGAGAACTGCAGAAGGCCGGCGGACGCAATGCTGCGCCCGCCGGCCGTTCGCTTCCTTGTCAGCTGCTCCGCGCCAGTCCTGCCTCGTGCGGCTCCTGCCGATGACGGCGATCCGCCGGTCAGCTCCGGTTGCTCAGCACCGACGAGGGAAGGATGATCACCTCCACCAGCAGGTCGCCCTGGGGCAGGTTGCTGGCCATCTGGGACTGCCCGACCTGGATGGTGTAGGTGCCGGATTGCTGCAGCGTCTGGTTCATCACCACGGGACCGGGCTGGCCCGTCCCCCCGCCGCCGGGAAACTGCACCGTGCCCTCCGTGCCCATGCCGGGCGTCGTGGAGATCACGTTCACGATCATGAACTGCCCCGCCTGGGCCTGCAGCGAGTACGTGAGCTGCTGCCCCATTGAGCTGATGTGCCCGGGGACCTGCGCGCTCATCGCCCCGGGGAGGAACTGGATGGGCGTGGGGGTCTGCGCGCCGGAGGTGTCGCTGGTGGTCATGGTGGTTCCCTGGATGGTGATGAAAACGCCGCCGGGGCGGCAGTGCGGCCGTGACGCGGAAGGCGCGCGGGCGGCCGGGAGGGTCGCGGATCACGGCCCCGGCAGCCGGCCGGCCGCGGTGGTGCCCAGGAGGAGGAAGGTTTCGCCGTCCGGGAGCGTTACGAGTAGTTCTGTCCGAGCACCATGAGGAGCGTGAACGAGCCGCCCGCATGTTTTACGCCGCCCGTGTAGCAGTTTGGATCACTTTGCGGAAGCCGCTCATCGACGCCGCGGCGCGCGTGTCCCAACGACGCAAAAGAGAAGCGACGCGGGTGATCGGCATCATCCGCGTCCTCCGCCAGTGCGGCCGTGGCGCCAGAGGCGCACATACGGCAGAGGGGAGGGCCCGTGCGAGAGCCCTCCCCCCTTCGCCAGCCGCCCGGCGGCTCCCGCTTACAGGTTGCCGCGGCGCAGGAAGGTGTTGACGGCGGTAAAGAAGTCCACCGGCTCCTCCAGCCAGGGGAAGTGCCCGGCGCCCTCGATCACCAGCAGCTCGCCGCTGGGGAGCGCCTCCGCGTACCCGGCGGTGCTGGCCAGGGGGATGGCGTCGCCGGCGCCGTGGATCACCAGCGCGGGGGTCTGGATGCCGGCCAGCATGGGCGCCAGGTCCCACGTCTGCCCCAGCGACGCGCGGCCCGCGAACAGGCTGAAGATGAGCAGGTTGGCGGCCTGCGGCGTCATGTCGCAGTAGCGGCCGCGCATGTTGGCCGCGTTGGCCGGGTCGTGGAAGTACGCGGGGAACCACAGGCTGAACAGCTCCTCGCAGGTGGCCACCGGGTCCGGCGCCTGGCCGCTGGCCAGCAGCCCGAAGAGCGCGAACTGCTGCTGCAGGATCTCGGGCGCGGTGCGGGCCTGGCGCTCCGCCTCGAAGAGGGCGTCGTACTGCGTCTCGATGGGGCCGGGGGTCACCAGCACCATCCGCTCGACGTTCTGCGGATGCGCGGCGGCGTAGAACGGCGCCACCATCGCCCCCCACGAGTGCCCCACCAGCTGCAGCTGCCCGATGCCGAAGAACTGCCGCACCGCCTCCAGGTCCGCCACGTGGCGGTCCATCGCCAGCAGGGCGGGGTCGGTGACGACCTGCGAGAAGCCGGCGTTGCGGGCGTCGTAGTAGATGACGGTGCGGCCGTGGGCCAGCGGCGCCAGGTCCCTGTCCAGGTAGCTCATGGGCAGCGCCGGGCCGCCGGCCAGCACCACCACGGTGTCGGGACCGCTGCCGTAGACGCGGTAGTGCAGCTGCAGGCCGTCCGCGCCGGGCAGGTACCCCTCCGCGGTGACGGGCGCGCCGTACGAGATGGCGGCCGGCGCGGTGCCGCCGGCGCCGGCGAGGGTGGGGGCTCGGTCGCACGCGGCGGTGGCGGCGAGCGGAAGCAGCAGGGCGAGAGCGCGAATATTCACAGGAGTGGCTCCAGAGTGGTCGTCGGGACGATGTATACGTGCAGCGCCGCGGCCA
>DATAAG010000674.1:0-1862 GCA_036260235.1 Longimicrobium sp. | reverse complement strand
GGACTCGTTCGGATACGCCGCCTCCGTGCGGTTCCACTCCTCCACCACCTGCCGGCGCTCCGCCTCCGGCAGCACCTCCAGCTGCTCCACGCGCTGGCCGTGGTCGGCCGCCATCGCCGCCAGCACGCGCCGCAGGTAGCCGGCGTACCGCTCCACCGTCGCCTCGTCGAACAGCGCCGTCGCGTACGTCAGTCCGCCCACGATCCGGCCCCCCGCCTCGTACAGCACCAGCGACAGGTCGAACTTCGCGGTCTCGTGCGATCCACCCTGCAGGGGCGACAGCTCCAGCCCGGACAGATCCAGCGCGTCCCGGGGCGTGTTCTGCCAGGCGAACAGCACCTGGAAGAGCGGACCGTGCGCCAGACTCCGCGCCGGCTGTACGCGCTCGACCACCTGCTCGAAGGGAACGTCCTGGTGCTGCTGCGCCTCCAGCGCGCGCGCCTTCACCCGCCCCAGCAGCTCCGCCACCGTCGGCGAGCCGGAGAGGTCTACCCGCAACGCCAGCGTGTTGACGAAGAAGCCGATCAGCCCCTCGATCTCGTACCGTCCGCGGTTTGCCGTGGGCGTGCCGACGACCACGTCCTGCTGGCCGGAGAGCCGGCCCAGCGTCGCGGCCCATCCGGCGAGCAGGGTCGTGAAGAGCGTCGTCCCACGGCCGCGGCTCAGCGCCTTCAGGGCCGTCGTCAGGCCCGCGTCCAGCTCCAGCCGGAGGGACGCGCCCAGGTGGTCCGGGCGCGCGGGGCGCGGACGGTCCGCGGGGAGTTCCAGCAGCTCGGGCGCGCCGGCGAGCGTCCGGACCCAGTACGCCGCCTGCGCCTCCAGGACCTCGCCCTCCACCCAGCGCCGCTGCCACGCCGCGTAGTCCGCGTACTGCACAGGCAGGGGAGGCAGCGGGTCGGCCTCACCCCTCCGGTACGCGCCGTAGAGCGTGCTCAGCTCCCGAATGAGCACCCCGGTCGACCAAGCGTCCGACACGATGTGGTGGAGGGTGAGCAGCAGCGCGTGCTCGTCCGGGCCCAGACGGACCAGGCGTCCACGGACCAGCGGCCCGCGCTCCAGGTCGAAGGGCGCGTTCGCTTCCTCGGTCGCCAGGCGAAGCAGCTCGGCCTCGGGACCGGCGTGGCCGCCCAGGTCGTGGTCGACGAGATGGAAGCGGCTTCCCTCCGCGGGAGCGATCCGCTGCTCCGGCTCTCTGTCCCCCACCACGAACGTGGTGCGCAGCGCCTCGTGGCGCGCCACGATCCGGTCCAGCGCGCGGCCCAGCGCAGATCGGTCCAGCTCACCTTTCAGGCGCAGGCGCTTGGGGATGTGGTACGCACTCCCCATCGCCCCGAGCTGCTCCAGGAACCAGAGCCGCTGCTGCGCATACGACAGCGCCAGGCGCCCGCCACGGTCCACCGGCTCGACAGGCGGGAGATCCGCGCGCGCGGCCTCGTCCAGGTGCCGCGCGAAGTCCGCCAGTGCCGGGCGCGCGAACACCTCCCCGAGCGCCACCTCTACGCCCAGGGTCCGGCGCACGCGCGAGATCACCTGCACCGCCAGCAGCGAGTGGCCGCCCAACTCGAAGAATCGGTCGCGTCGGCCCACCCGCTCCACGCGCAGCACGTCGGACCAGATCTCGGCCAGCGCCACCTCCATTTCCGTGGCGGGCGCCTCGAACCCGCCGCGCGCGTAGGCGTCCCCCTCCGGGGCCGGCAGCGCCCTGCGGTCGAGCTTGCCGTTCGGGGTGAGCGGCAGCATCTCCAGCGCCACGTACGCCGCCGGCACCATGTGCTCCGGGAGGCGC
Source organism: Longimicrobium sp. (assembly GCA_036260235.1). GTDB lineage: Bacteria > Gemmatimonadota > Gemmatimonadetes > Longimicrobiales > Longimicrobiaceae > Longimicrobium. Next base: position 76 of record DATAAG010000674.1, on the reverse strand, counting down.
CCGCCCAGGTACGCCCGCAGCACCTCCGCCTCGAGGCTGTACCCGCCCGCGTAATAGGCCACCAGCCGCCGGTCTC